>NZ_JAWLDS010000153.1:0-4498 GCF_041686535.1 Aquicoccus sp.
CAAGAGCGCCCTGTCAAGGGATCTGCTCGAGGATGCGCTGTTCGAGGGCAAGGCCGCGATCAGGGCGCTTCATGTCGAGAAGAACCTGATCGAGATGAATGTGATCGAGCAATACAATTACCTCGGGGATTCCGATCAGATCCAGCTCGCGCTTGACGATTTCGTGATGATGACCGGCGCGCCCGTCACTTTCAACACCGGCTCCAACGCGCAGCTCAACGCTGCGAGGATCAAGGATATCGGTCTCGACAGCACGGTCATGGCTGGGGGTGAGGCCTATAGCGACGCGCTAATCTATCAGGCCGAACTGATAGATCCCGACGCTGCACCGACCGGGGTGGGCATCTCGGCCCTCGCCAACGAGGCGGTCGCATTTCTGGCCGAGGACATGATCCAGAACGCGGCCGAGCACACACCCAAGGCAAGCTCACCCGCGCAGGACGATTTCAGCACCCAGGACGTATTTCAGACAATGCTTGCATGAGTTGCCTTAGGATCGGGGGAAGACATTGAAAGACCATTATGACGATCAGTTTTTCTTTGCGACATCCAGACTGGATTCGCCCGATCCGCAGCCGCGACCATCCGAGGCCCCCGCGGCAGCGCAACCCGCCGCGCCCGGCGACGCCCGACCGGGCCCGCTGGTCCTGACACCGGAGCTGCGGGTGACGCCCGAGCGCACCGCGCGCGCCGAGGCAGCCGGCGTGCTGACGTTGACGCCGGAAATGCAGGTGAGACCCGGCCGGAAGGACATTAAGGTGTCGCCGCGGCCCGCGCAGACCGAGCCCGAGACCAAGGCGCAAGAGCGGATGCGCGACGATTCCGCGGCCTCGCTGGTTTCCGTCCCGATCGAGGGCAAGGCCGGCGCGGGCATGCCGCGCCGCCGGGCCGCGCCCACCGGTGGCGGCGGTGGCGATCACGGCGGCGGCGATGGCGGCGGTGGCGATGGCGGCGGTGGCGGATTTCACAAGCGGATTGGCCCTGAGAACTTCCAGGAGAACCTGCGCCTTGGCCAGCGCGCGATCCGATACAACCTGTCCTTCGTGATGCTGCTGACGCTTGCGACCAACGTGCTGATCCTGGCCATCCCGATCTACCTTTTCCAGATCTCCGACCGCGTGCTGACCAGCCGCTCGCTCGACACATTGATCATGCTGACGGTGATCATCGCCGGCGCCGTGATGCTGCAATCCGTTTTCGACGCGGTACGGCGGTTCATGCTGATGCGCAGCTCGGTCGAGGTGGCGGTGAGGCTCGGCGCCCCGGTGCTGAGTGCCGCGGCGCATGCGTCGCTGCATGGCTCTGGGCGCGAATACCAAACCCTGGGCGACCTGCAGCAGCTTCGATCCTTTCTTGTCTCGGGCACGCTGATCTCGTTTCTCGACGTTCCCTTCGCGCCGCTCTTCATCTTCGTGATCTTCATGATCCACCCGCATCTCGGGATGATCGTGGTGGTCGCGGCCCTGATCCTGCTGGTCATCGCGCTGGTCAACCAGCGGATCACGGAAAAGCCGTTCGGTGAGGCGAACTTCGCCCAAGCCAAGGCCAACATGCATCTCGACTCGATGTCGCGCAACAGCCAGGTCATCAACGCCATGGCGATGATCCCTGAGGCGGTGACGATCTGGGGGCGCGACACGGCGGCCTCGTTGACATCTCAGGTGCGGGCGCAGGATCGCAACATCATCAGCGCCGCCGTTTCGCGCGCCGCGCGGATGCTCACGCAGGTGGCAATGCTGGGATGGGGCGCGTATCTTGCCATCGACGGCCAGATCACCGGCGGCATGGTGATCGCCGGCTCGATCATCGCGGGCCGTGCGCTGGCGCCCATAGAGGGCTCGATCGAGGGCTGGAATTCCTTTGTCATTTCGCGCGCCGCCTATGGTCGCGTGGCGGGTCTGCTGACGAATTCGCGCCTGCAGTTCGAGCGGCTCTGGCTGCCGCGCCCGCAGGGCCGGCTGGATGTCGAGCGTCTGCTCTACGTTCCCGGCGGCACCAAGCAGGTCGTGCTCAACGGCATTAGCTTCTCGTTGAACCCCGGCGATACGCTTGCGGTGATCGGCAATTCGGGGGCCGGCAAGACGACCCTGGGCAAAATGCTGGTAGGATCGATACTGCCGACTTCAGGCAATGTCCGGCTCGACCTGATGGATCTGCGCAACTGGGATCCGCGGCAACTGGGCGAGAACCTCGGATACCTGCCGCAGGACGTGCAGCTGTTTCCCGGCACCATCAAGCAGAATATCGGCCGGATGCGGGACAGCGCGACCGATGAGGAAATCCACCACGCCGCCGTTCTCGCGGACGTGCACGAGATGATCGCTTCGCTGCCGCAGGGCTACGAGACGATGGTCGCCGCCGATGGCGCGCCGCTGTCGGGCGGCCAGAAACAACGCATCGCACTGGCACGGGCGTTCTTCGGAAATCCCCGCCTCGTGGTGCTGGATGAGCCGAACTCAAACCTCGACACGGCGGGCGACAAGGCGCTGGCGCGGGCCATAGAACACGCGCGCGAGCACAAGATCACCGTGGTCGTGATCACCCAGAAACCCACGCTGCTGAACGTGGTCGACAAGATCATGCTGCTCGCCAATGGATCGGTCGCGCTGTTTGGCCAGCGCGACAAGGTCATGGCACAGCTCAACCAGAAGTCCGCCGGCACGGGCCGGATCGACACCAGCAAAGAGGGGCCGAAGAATGGTTGACCTGCCGATCCAGATCCGCGACGACACTTGGTACCGGGACGTGCCGCGCTCCATCAAGCGTCAGGCGATCTTCGGGCTGACGCTTCTCGCGTTCGCGTTCGGCGGCTTCGGGCTGTGGGCGTTCACCGCACCTCTGACGGCGGCAGTAATCGCCCAGGGCAGCTTCGTGGCCACGGGGCAGAACAAGATCGTTCAGCACCTCGAAGGGGGTATCATCGCGGAGATCCTCGTCAAGGAAGGCAACCGGGTCGAGCGCGGCGACATGCTGCTGCGGCTCGACCAGACACTGGCCGAGGCGACGAGCCGCGAGCTTGACCTGCGGCGCGTCCGGCTCGAAGCGACGCAGGCGCGGCTGCTCGCCGAGCACCGTCGCCTCGACACGCTGGACTTCCCGGCGCATCTCCAGGCCCGGCGATCCGACCCGGAGATCTCGGTGATCCTCGACGGGCAGCGGGTTGCCTTCGACGTGGCGCGATCCGGCGCGCGCAGCGACATTTCGCTGGTGATGCGCAACATTGATGCGCTGGACATGCGGGCCGGGGGATACCGCACGCAGCTCGACGCCCTGAAACGCCAAGCGGCGCTTCTGACCGAAGAACACGAAGACAAGGAAAGCCTGCTCGAGGAAGGGCTCATACGCCGCACCGAGGTGCTGGCCCTGCAGCGCGCGGTGCTGGAGAGCGAGGGGCAGATCGGACGTCTCGAAGCCGAGCTCGGCGAGATTGCCGAGATGCGCAACAAGTTCGAAACCCAGATCATCAAGACGCAGGATGAGTACAGCCGCGTGGCCCTGGGCCAGCTGGAAACGATCCAGAGCGAGCTGGAAAGCATCCGCGAACAGGCCCGCAAGGCCGCCAACATCCTCGGCCGGACGGATGTGATCGCCCCGGTCAGCGGCACCATCGTGCGGATGCATTATCACACGACCGGCGGCGTCATCGAGACCGGGCGGGCCATTGCCGAAATCCTGCCCGCCGATGCCCCGCTGATCATAGAGCTCCTGATCCCGCGCACCGAGATCGACCAGGTCGCCGTCGGCCAGGCCGCAACGGTCCGGCTGGCCGCCCTGAACCAGCGCACCACGCCGGTTCTCAACGGGGTTGTCGATTACGTCTCTGCAGACACGGTGTCCAGCACCACCAACGAACGGGCGCGGGATGTCTATCTCGCCCATGTCACGGTGCCGCAGGAAGAATTGCAACGCGTGCACGCCTTCTCGCCGACCCCCGGCATGCCCGCCGAAATCATGATCCAGACCACCGCACGTACCTTCGCGCAATATATCATAAAACCCATCGCCGACAGCATGGCACGCGCGTTCCGCGAGCAATAGATCCCGCGACCGCCGCGCCCCTCGAAGAGAGGACAGAGAAGGCGCTAAACTGCCGTGCGATATCGGAATGTGGAGAAATGTGCGAAAGTTCGTGATGCCCTGAAGGGCGACATGTCATAGCGGTGTTCACGCGCCGTCGATTCTCTGCCGAGGAAAGGATATGCCACATGTCAGAGACGGCGGCGTCGCAAGAAGAACGCAATGGCGTCAAAGCGGCGCTCAAGTCACGAAGTTCACATCGCTACAGCTGGCTATAGCCATAGGATTACAAGCATTTCTGGTTCGTCCGCACTGCCGACCTGCCCGTTTCGAAAATGCTGCTCTATGCACGAATGACCGATCTGGCGAAGCCGCACCGCAGCGATTCAGTTTGGTGCCAAAGTCCGGAAAGGGCCGAAAGTTTCTGTATTCAGCGTAAGCCTGAATAGCATGGCCGATATCACCCAATCGCGCACCCGTA
>NZ_JAWLDS010000154.1:0-4467 GCF_041686535.1 Aquicoccus sp.
CCGGTGCCGCCGCGATGCTTGGGCGCGCCGATCACGAGGGTCGCGCCCGCGGCGGGCAGCTTGTCGAGATTGGCGACACATTCGATCCCGAACCGCCCGGTGGGCAGCCACGCGTAATGGGCGGCGAAATCGGGCGACGGTCCGTGATCGAGCGACAGCGTATCCACCGCGATCGACATCGCGCCGGTTTCTTCCATCAGCATGGTCGCGGCCTCGACATGGAAGCCCGGGAAATGCATCACCTCCCCGTCGGAATTGCGGAAACCGTCGCCATTCACCTTCGGCCCCCAGCCTGAATGCATCGCCACGCAGGCATTGTCCGGTATCTCGCCGTGGGCAGCGATCCATTCGGTGATGTCATCGGGTGTCACCTGCGCATCGGGGTCGTCTTCGGCGCGGGCGGCGATGTCGATGATGCAGAGCGGCGCAACCAGTTGCTCGATCGGGATTTCATCGACCGACGCCCCGTCCTCGGAGAAATGCAGCGGCGCATCGACATGGGTGCCGGTGTGTTCGTTGACGGTGAATTGCTTGAGATTGAAGCTGTGTTCGGCGTAATTGAAAAGCTGTTCCTCGGAATATTGCGGATCACCGAAGAAGGTCGGAAAATCGCGGTGCAGCGTGTGGGTCATGTCGGTCGGCCCCGATCCGTGACCCGAGGCCAGCGCCGGGGTCGCGGCGCCCGTGCCGATGGCGGCGGCGGCCCCGGCCATGGCCGCCCCCCGGAACAGATCCCGCCGCGAGAGCATTTTGCGTTTGACGGCATTCATCACGCAGATATCGCACATGGTTTTCACTCCATTTTTCCCTGTTGAGGCGTTCAGCCTAGCATGGAATGCGAGTCGCGCCAGACAGGTTTGATCGGGGCGATGCCGAAACCGCCTTTCCCCTTTCTTTTGGACGTTGCTTTTGCGACACTTCGGGCAATTCAGAAGGCAGGTGGATGTAAACTGCATTAACATTCCCCATATCCTCATCAGGCGATTGACCGGAAGGGAGCACGCGATGGCGAATTTCGAAGAACAGGTTCAGGAGTCGCAAAAGCAGGTGGCCGAGGCGCAGGCCAAGATTTCTGAACTCACCGGCCGGATCGAGAGCGCGCGCCAGAAGATGAACACCGGCGAGGATATCGCCATCGACATCGAGAATGCGACGCTCGACGAGGTACATGCCCATACCGAGTTGATGAACGCGAATATCGCGGAACTGATCATGGGGCTGGATGACGTGACGGCGGCGTTTTCCAGGGATTTCGACGAGATGCGGTCGAAAACCGGCTGGGAGAGCTTTGTCGGTATCTTTTCGCCGGCCAAGTCCGACTCGATGCGCCAGGAGCGGATGCGCACGGCGAGCATCGACGACAAGTTGCAGGACCTGATCGCGAAATCCGACGTGATCACCCGGCTGTTACAGAGCCAGCTTGACGAGTTGACCAAGCAGAAGGAACAGGTCGAGGCCAACCTTTCCGAAACGCTGGACGACCGCGAAGCGACGGTGGGCGCGCTTGAATCCCTGCGCACCGAGATCAAGGCGATGGACCCGAAGATCATCGAGTTGGAAAACAAGATCGCGGTGGAACAGGACGCGACGGCGCGCACGCGGCTGGAAACCGAGCTGGCCGCGCTCAACGCGAAATACAACGAGATGGTGCAGGACGAGCAGGTCAAGCTCGCCAAGAGCCAGACGCTGGAGCGCTATATCGAGAAGGGCAAGACCTGGATCGACAGCCTGCAGAACCAGGCCGCGACGCAGATGGTTCTGATCAACAAGTTGCAGACCGATACGAAACAGCGCGTGGTGCTTTACGATGCGCTGTCAAAGTCGCTGAAGACCGCGCAGCAGCAGGACGTGGCCCACCGGATCAACGAGATCGGGGTGGAGACCGACAAGGAGGCGCAAAGCTCGATGGCGGCGATCGGGGCGGCGACCAACCAGCGGATGGCCGACATGATGGAGGCGCATGAGGGGCACATGGTATTCGCACGCGAGGTGCTGGAGGCCAAGGCCAAGGCGGACGAGCGCTTCACCCGGCGGTTCCAGAAGATCGTCGAGAAACACGACAAGAACCTCTACGGGGCGGAATGACGCGCCGGTCCGCCCATGGCGGGTGCCGCTCCCGGACGGCTGGAATGACGGGGCTGGATAGAGCCAATGCCGGAATCTGACATCACCGACGGCCGCGATGCGATCACCGGGGACCGCGATCACGTGGGGCTTGACGACACGTTCGCCAGCCGCCGCTATTTCGCCAAGTTCCGGACGATCACGACGCATCTGGCGCGGGTGGCCGCGCAGATGCGCGCCGAGGGCGATCTGAATGATACCGAGGTGAAGATCCTCACCCGCCATGTCGCGGCGCTGGGCTATAGCTTCCGGGCGCTGTCGATGAAATACCTCATGGCGGGGCGGGACACGGGACGGTTTTTCGGGATGCTGGAGATGGACCGGGTGGAAAGCGGTTTCCCGGTCTTCAACGAACTGCTCGTGATGGCCAATGACGCGGCGCAGGCGGCGCGGCATCTTGAGAACATGCCGACGCCCGAGGCGCTCAAGGACGAGATGCTGCGCAAGATCCTTGGCGAGCGCGAGATCCCCACCAAGCTGCAATTCGCACTGTCGCAGCGGCTATATTACGAGGAGCTGCTACGCGGCGATCTTTTCTGGGCCCGCAACGATCCGCAGGTGGCATGGCTGGGAGATCTGGACGGGCGGCGGCGTTACCTGCTGCATTGGGCGGTCTATGACAGCATGGTCAACCTGCCCACGATCTACCTGATGGAGGTCGAGGATTCGGGACGCCGGGCGTTGCCCAAGGACGAGCGCCGCTGGCCCGAGGTTCAGGCGCACCTGATGGGGCAATCGGTGGGGGGGCTGAAGCTCGTCACCATCGCGCGGGGCTTTGACGCGGATTTTGACGACCTGCACCCCAAACGGCTGCGCCGGTTCCACCTTGGGCCGATGTACAGCCATGCCTATACGCAGCAAAGCGGCCCGTTGCGCGAGGTCTTGCGCGATGCGCGCGCGCCCGAGGGGCAGGACTGGGCGCTGGCCTGGACGGTCGAGGTGTTGGAGAGCGAGCGGGTGAGCGAGGAACGCGCAGGCTGGTTCTCGACGGTGGAGCGGGAGGTCTTTGCACTCGATCCGTTCTCGGGGCGCGGGGTGGATACCGGGGCGACCCGGACAGAACGCGCGATCATCCTGCCGCAACGGCCCTACCAGGTGCTGGAGGAGCGTCGGCCGCCGGGGTTTTCGGGTGTGCGCAAGTTCGTGGTCGGCGCCGGGGGGCGGGTGTTGAGCTATCGCTAGGAGCGGGTTTGAGTATTTTTGGCAAGATGAAGCATGGGCGTGAGTGAAAGATGAGCCGGACAAGCGACCAGATGGAGCTGCGGGAAGAGGATATCCGCAAGCATTACCCGGCGGCGGCGGCGCTTCTCGCGGGGTTCGATCACACGCCGCGGATCGGCAGGGGCAAGGAGGCGCCCGCGGAAGAGCGTTCGGCCGGGATCGGCACGCGGCGGCGGTTTCGCACCACCACGCCGGGGCTGGTGACGCGCTCGACCGCGCGGCCCGAGGGGGTGCAGCTCATCTCGCGGATCGAGGCGGCGGATGGCGATGACCCGCTGGTCAGCCCGGCACAGGCGAGCGTGATGGGGGCGTTGCGGCGGGCGCTTGCGATCGCGCTGGCGCTGGCCGAGACCTATGGCGCGCAGGTGGGGCTGGCCGAGTTGAAGCGCGCGAACCTTGAAGGCGCGTTGCCCGCCGATCGCAAGACCGCGTTTTCGGAGCTCCTGAGTGCCGAGGCGCTGATCACGCTGCATGTCTTTGCCAATGCCACCGCGTTCCTCTTGTCGCCGCACCTGGGCGAGGTCAGCGTCGAGGTGGGCGAGGTCGAGGAGGTGTTGACCGACAATGGCCAACTGGCGCTGCACGGTGCGCTGTGGGAGTTGGACCAAGATATCGCCGCCTTCGCGGGTGACGATGCGCGGCTGGTGGCGACGGTCTGCGCCTTTGCCGAGCAGTTGATGGAGAAGGTCGCGCTGCGCGCGCAGAACGCGGCGCGGCTGGAGCCGTTCACCGATGCAGCGTGGAAGGTCGAGGCCGACGATTTCCAGATCCGCGGCTTCACGCCTGCGCGGACGGCGAAAGGCTCGGTCCTGACGATGACCTTCAAGGCACCGCACGAGGTGGTGGGCAACCATATCGCCAAGCACCAGGCCCTGCGGCTTTCGAAGATGCTGATGGCCTATGATTTCGAGCGGCGGCTGAACCCCTTTGCCGAACTGGGCGGGTTCATCTTCACCTTCATGGGCGATGGTGCGCCGGGCACGGGCAAGACCACGCTCATCCAGATGATGGCGGGCCTGCTCAAGGGGTATTGCGACAACGCGGGCTACCCTTTCCGATACCAGAATTTCGGAATCGACAATATCGACAGCTACCAGGGCAAGTCCGGGCAGAATGCCAAGG
>NZ_JAWLDS010000155.1:0-4407 GCF_041686535.1 Aquicoccus sp.
GAAACTTGGTCTGGTACATCATGCAAGGCAGCCTTCGAACTGAGCGCGGTGAAGGCGTCGTATTGCGCGAGATAGACGTCGCCGGTCAATTGCGACAGGAAATGCGCGCGGCGAAGCTGGTCCATGACCGGGCCCTTGACCTCGGAGAGGTGCAGGCGCACGCCCATCTCGTCGAGGCGGGTGTTGATCGTCTCCAGTGTCTCGACGGCGCTGAGGTCGATCTCGTTGATGGCCGAGCACATCAGCACCACGTCGCGCACCGGCCCGCCCGCCCGCACCCGGTCAAAGAGGTGATCCTCGACGAAGCGGGCATTGGCGAAATAGAGGCTCTGATCGGGGCGGAAGGTGACGACGGCGGGATCGGTGATCACCGCGTGGCGCAGGATGTTGCGGAAATGCTGGGTGCCGGGGACCAGCCCGACCTCGGCGATATGCGGTCTGGAACTGCGATAAAGATGCAGCCCCACCGACAGGATGACCCCGGCCGACACGCCGACCTCGACCCCGAAGCCGAGTGTCAGCACGATGGTGGCGGCGACGGCGGCGAAATCGGCCTTGGAATAGATCCAGGCGCGGCGCAGGATGGCGAAATCCACAAGTCCCAGCACAGCCACGATGATCGTGGCTGCCAGCGTGGCGATCGGCAGATCGTGGATGAGCGGGGTCAGCGACATTGCCGCGACCGCAAGCCCCAATGCGGTGAACGCGCCAGCCGCCGGCGTGACCGCGCCCGCGTCGAAATTCACGATCGAGCGCGCGAAGCCCCCGGTGACCGGATAGCCGCCGGTGAAGGCCGCGCCGATATTGGCCGCACCAAGGCCGATCAGTTCCTGGTCGGGGTCGACGCGTTGCCGACGCTTGGCCGCCAGTGTCTGGGCCACCGACATGGATTCGACGAAGCCGATGACCGAGATGAGCAGCGCTGGCATGAAAAGCTCTGCCAGGAGGTCGAGCGAGAACGAGGGCAGGGTGAAGGGCGGCAAGCCCTGTGGAACGACCCCGACCACCGCAACGCCACGGCCTTCGAGATCGAGCCCCCAGACGGCAAACGTCGTAACAGCGACGGCGGCGACCGGGCCGGCCTTGGTGAGGATATCCGCGAAGCGCGGCCCCAGCCCGATACGTCGCAAGGCCGGCTTCAGCCCTCGCCGCACCCAGAACAGGAACACCAGCGCCACGGCGCCGAGGATCAGCGTCACCGGGTTGACCTCACCCAGATGCGTGGCGAGCGCGAGCCCCATCTCGGGCAGGGTGCCGCCGCTGGCCTCGATCCCGAGGATGTGACGCAGCTGGCTCAGGGCGATCAGCAGCCCGCTGGCGGTGATGAAGCCCGAGATCACGGGATGCGACAGGAAATTGGCCAGAAACCCCAGCCGCAGCAGCCCCATGACCAGCAGGATCGCGCCCGACAGCCCGGCCAGCGTTAGCGCCGCGACGGCATAGCCTGCTGTGCCGGCCTCGGCCACCTCGCCGATCGCCGCCGCCGTCATCAGCGACACCACCGCGACCGGGCCGACGGCCAGCGTGCGGCTTGTTCCGAACACCGAATAGAGCAGGATCGGCACGATCGAGGCGTAGATGCCGGCCTCGGGCGGCAGTCCCGCCAGGATCGCGTAGGCTAGAGATTGCGGGATCAGCATGATGGTGACGATCACCGCCGCCAACGCATCCCCGCCAAGGGCATGACGGTCGTAATTGCGCCCCCATTCGAGCACCGGAAAGTATCGGGAAAGTTCAGGCATGAAGTGGATTTTCGGGATCCTGTCGGAAAACAATAAGAGACCCCGGAGGAACGCCCGGGATCGGACACTCTTGGTCTCTATGCGGGCTCTTCCGCCTTGGGAGCAATCTTTTCCGGGCGGGCCATCCATTCGTGGCCACGCAACATCGCCTTCCAATAGATGGGGGGCAAAATCCTTTCCTTGAGAAGCCAGGCCAGGCGGCTCGGTCTCGTGCCATCGACCACGAATTTCGGAAAACTCGGTTTCATGACGCCGCCATATCCGAACTCGGCCAGCACGATCTTGCCGCGCTCGACCGTCAGCGGGCAGGACCCGTACCCGTCATATTGCGCAACTGCCGCCCGGCCCTCGATGTCGGCCACGATGTTCTCGGCCACGACGGGAGCCTGCTTGCGTGCCGCGGCGGCCGTCTTGGCATTGGGGGCGTTCATCACGTCGCCGAGCGACCAGATATTGTCGTGGCTCTGGTGGCGCAGGGTGGCCTGATCCACATCCACCCACCCGGCCGCGTCCGCGAGCGGCGAGACACGGATGAAATCCGGCGCCGTCTGCGGCGGGCAGACATGGATCATGTCGAACTCCAGCGTCACGCGTTCGGGGGCGCTTTCGGGCTTTTTCACCTCGAAGGTCGCCTTGCGCGCCGGGCCGTCCACGGCCACGAGATTGTGGAAGAAATCAAGGCTCGCACCGTATTTGTCCATGTAGGATTGCAGCGCCGGCACGTAATCCTTCACCCCGAAGAGCACACCGCCAGCGTTGCAGAAATGGATATCGATGTTCCCGAGCGCGCCGTTGCGAAACCAGTGATCGGCGGAAAGATAGAGCGCCTTTTGCGGCGCTCCGGCACATTTGATCGGCATGGGCGGCTGCGTGAAAAGGGCGCGCCCGTCCTTGAGGCCCTGAACCAGTTCCCAGGTATAGGGCGCCAGATCGTAGCGGTAATTCGACGTGACCCCGTTGCGGCCAAGCGTCTCTTCCAGCCCCTCGATCGCCGACCAGTCGAGCTTGAGCCCGGGACAGACCACCAAGCGGTCGTATTTGACCACGCGGCAGCCATCGAGAATCACGGCATTGTCGGCGGGCTCGAACGCCGCAACGGCGGATTTGATCCAGTGCACGCCGCGCGGAATGAGGCTGCCCATGGTCTTGGCGGTCTCCGCGGGTTCGAATATCCCCGCCCCCACCATTGTCCAGCCGGGTTGATAATAATGGACGTCGGTCGGATCGATCAGCGCGATGTCCAGATCCGGTTTGCGGGACTTGAGGCTTGCCGCCACCGCGATGCCGCCCGCGCCGCCGCCGACGATCACGATATCGAATGTGGCGTCGCCCGAAATCGTCGGGGTCTTGCCGCCGTTGACGATGCGGCGCGCGACACCAGCCATGTCGAACCCCGCCGCCTTTGTGGCGGCAAGGATTTCAGACACCGGGCGCCGGTCGGCCTCGGTCAGCGACCAGAGCGTGGCAGACCGCGTGCCGGTCCGGCAATAGGCCAGGACCGGCCCGGGCAGTTCCAGCAGGGCCTGCCCGAACGCCTCGGCATCGCTGTCCTGGACCAGGCCGGAGGTCACGGGCAGATAGTGCGCCTCGATCCCCGCCGCCTTGGCTGCCGTTTCGATCTCTTCAAAATTCGGCTGATCAGCGCCCTCGCCGTCGGGGCGGTTGCAGATGATGGCCCGAAATCCCGCATCGCGGATCCTGGCCACGTCCTGCGGGGTGATCTGGGGGCTGACCGACAGCGCGTCGGTGATATTGTTGACTTGCATGATTTCTCCTCCCTCCACTTGGAATGCCGTCCGCTCTTACAGCCGGTTCACCGGCAGTTTCAGCATCTGGTTGCCGTCCTTGTCCCGAGGTACCTCGCCGGCGCGCATGTTGACCTGCAGCGAGGGCAGGATCAGCCGGGGCATGGCCAGCTGCGCATCGCGCTCGGTGCGGAACTTGACGAAATCCTCTTTCGTCTTGCCGCCGCCCACATGGATGTTGTCGGCCTTTTCCGCGCCGACGGTGGTCTCCCACTGGATGTCGCGCCCGCCGGGGCCGTAATCATGGCACATGAAAAGCCGCATGGCGTCGGGCAGGGCCAGCACCTTCTGGATGCTGTCATAAAGCGTGCCAGCATCGCCGCCGGGAAAATCGGCGCGCGCCGAGCCGCCATCTGGCATGAACAGCGTGTCACCCACGAAGGCCGCATCGCCCATCACATGCGTCATGCAGGCCGGCGTGTGGCCGGGCGTGTGCATGGCAAAGCACTGCATGCCGCCGATGGTATAGGTGTCGCCGTCGGCGAACAGCCGGTCGAACTGGCTGCCGTCGCGCTGAAACTCGGTGCCTTCGTTGAAGATCTTGCCGAACACGTCCTGCACCACGAGGATCTTCTCGCCGATGCCGATCTTGCCGCCGAGTTTCTGCTGGATGTACGGCGCCGCCGACAGGTGGTCGGCATGGACATGCGTCTCGATGATCCATTCCAGCGTCAGGCCCTCGGCCTTGATATGGGCGATCATCGCATCGGCGTGATCATAGGTGATGCGCCCTGCCGCCATGTCGATATCCATCACCGAATCGACCACCGCGCAGGTCGCCGAGCCGGGGTCGCGGACCACGTAGCTGATCGTGTTGGTGGCCTCGTCGAAGAACGCGGTAACCTGCGGGGTCACCTCCA
>NZ_JAWLDS010000156.1:0-4400 GCF_041686535.1 Aquicoccus sp.
ACCAGCGGCAAATCGCGCTGATACTCCTGCAAGAGCCGCGCATCTGTCGGGTCGATCTTCGGTGCCATCTCTCAGAGTCCCGTTCGGTGGGCGCGGGCGGTGAAGAAGATGCCCGAGGGGCTTTGCGCCGGGATCTCGGCCTTCACCTCGCGGCGGTGGGTGTCATAGATGATGATCCTGTTCTCGTCCCGCGACGAGACCCAGACCTCGTGCCCACGGGGGCTGAACTCCATGTGCAGCACCGCCGCGCCGGGTTTGAGGGTTTCGACCACCTCGTGGCTGCGGCTGTCGATCACCTGGAGCGTGTCGTTGTGCGGCATCGCGAAATTGACCCAGGCATAGGGGCTGGCCGGTTGCGACAGCACGAAGATCGGCTGGCCATGGGTGCGGGTGCGGGCGGTCTCGTCGAGGGTGTCGCGGTTGACCCAGAGCACCTCGTGTCGGCCCACGGCGGGAAGGGCAAATTGCCCTTCGGTCACGGCCCAGCCCTGAAGGTGGGGCATCTTGTAGACCGGCATGTCCTCGCCCTCTTTGCCATAGTCCGACAGGAAGCGGACGGGCGCGGGCGCGTCCTCCCACATGTCGAAAAGGGTGAGACCCTTTTCGCCGAAGAGGCCCACGACGAAATGCCGCCCGTCGCCCGACAGCACCGCGTCATAGGGATTGGCACCGGTCGCGCCGAGCCGCGTGACGACCGGCTCGGCGCCCGAAAGATCGGCCATGAAGGCATCGCCGCTGTCCCACTGCGCCCAGGCAAAGCGCCGCGCAGGCAGTTCGACAAGGCCCACGGTTTTCGACTGTGCCGGGATGTCGGCCACCATGTCGAGCGTGTCGGCATCGAAGACGCGAATGCCGCCGGGTTCGTAATTCGACACCGCGACCAGCGCGCCATCGTCGGAAATGGCCCCTCCGATGGAATTGCCGCCCTGGACGATGCGCTTGGCGATGCGGCGTTCCAGGAGGTCGATCTTGGTCAGCCCGCCATCGCGGCCAAAGACGTAAGCAAAGCATTCGTCGGGCGAGAAATTCACCGAGGCGTGGGACAAGTCGCCCAGCCCCTCGATCCGGTCGATGGCCTTGTGCTGCATCCGGTCGACGATCAGGACCGACCCGGTGGCACGTTCGATCACCACGCCCAGCGCGCCGGTGGGTGTCGCCGGTTCGGCAATGGATTTTCCGGCGGCGAACAGCAGGACAAAGGAGAAAAGGACGAGAAAACGGGACATGGCTACTCCTTGTCGCGGGTATCGGGGTCCATCAGGTAGCGTGCGATCCAGAGCGCCTGTTCCTCGCTCAGGAGCGCACGCCATGGCGGCATCGCCGTGTCGGGAATGCCGTCGAGAATGATATGGGCCAGCGTTTCCGGCCCGTCGTGATGGGCCAGCGCCCGGGGGGTCAGCGGGCTGCCCAGCCCACCCCTGAAGGTGAGCCCGTGGCAGGAACCGCAATCCTGGATGACGAGGTGTTCGAGCCATGCCGCTTCGTCCTCCGAAACGGCGATTTCGGCGGCCCCGGCGCCCGTCGCCAGGACGAGCGCGGCAAGGAGCGCGTGGGGATCAGGCATGGCTTGGCACCCTGAGGGTCGCCGCCTCGGGCTGTGCGCCATAAAGAGAGACGACCCGCCCGATGATGAAGAGCACCGGCGCTTCGGGGCGGTGCGTGGCGACATCGGCGGCAATCCCGCCAAGGGTCGAGGGGATGCGCGTCTCACGCGGGGTAGTGGCCGAGGCCACGCACAGCACCGGGGTCGTGGCGGGCAGACCGTGGCGCATCAGTTCGAACGAGATTTCGGCGATGTTCATCGCGCTCATGTAAAAGACCAGCGTGGTGTCCTCGCAGGCAAGGCTTTGCCAGTCGAGATCGAGCTGCGCGTCGCGGGCCCGGTGCCCGGTGACATAGCGAACGCCCGTTGCCAGCCCGCGATGGGTGAGCGGCACACCGGTCGCGGATGACGCCCCCTGCGCCGAGGTGATGCCGGGGATATAGGCGCAGTCGATGCCGGCGGCGCGCAGCACCGCGGACTCTTCGCTGCCCCGGCCAAAGATCAGCGGATCGCCACCCTTGAGCCGGACCACCATCTGCCCCTCGCTGGCCAGCGCCACGAGCAGCGCGTTGATGTCATCCTGCGGCAGCTTGTGGCACCTGGGGGATTTGCCGACGTCGATCCGCCGCGTGGTATCGGGGATCAGCGCCATGATTTCGGGGCTGACCAGGCGGTCGAAGACCACCACGTCGGCGACCATGATCGCGTTGAGCGCCTTGACGGTCAAAAGCTCCGGGTCGCCTGGTCCGGCCCCCACAAGCAACACACGGCCGTGGCTGAGATCTTTCATGACTGGCTCTTTCGCTTGTCGGACGGGAAAAGGCCGGGGCCCCGAGGCGCCCCGGCCCCAAACATCAGTAGATGTCTTTTTGCGTGTTATAGACGTTGAACTTGCCCGTGGGCGTGATCAGGCGCTCGTCCTTGATCACCTTTTTCAGCTCGAGCGTCTTGTCATCGACAACCACGATGGCCGACACCTTGTCCTTGGCATTCCAGAGACTGAACCAGACCTCGGTGCCCTGCTTGTTGAATTCGGGCTGCACCGCCCGGGGCTGGCCATCGGGAATACCTGCCCATTCACCAACCGGCAGGGTGATGTATTCGGGATCTTCGCCTGCCTTCATGTCGTTGATCTTGAACACCGCGACCGATCCCGAGATCTCGGGGTCCGGGTTCAGGGTCGCATCGACATAGAGGTTTTCCGAGTTCGGGTGCGTCTTGATGAACAGCGACCCGCCCCCCAGGGCATAGAACGTCTCGACGATGGTCCATGCCTTGTCGGGGTTGCCCTCGGGGTCGGTGCCGATCAGTGCCACACTGTCGTCACCCAGGTGCGAGGTGGCCCAGACCGGCCCGTGATCGGGATGCACAAAGTTCGCACCGCGCCCGGGATGGGGCGTCAGCCCCTCGGTATCGGTGATCGCGACGAGCTTGCCCTCCTTGGTGTCGATCACGACGAGCTTGTTGCGCGCGTTCGCGGCGGTGATGAAATACCGGCGCGTGCTGTCCAGCCCGCCATCGTGAAGGAAGCGTTCGGCCTCGATCTCGGTGGTTTTCAGGTTCTTGAGGTCGGTATAATCGACCAGCAGGATCTTCCCGGTTTCCTTGACGTTCACGATGAACTCGGGCCGATAGTGACTGGCCAGGATCGCGGCCACGCGCGGCTCGGGGTGATAGGTCTGCTCATCATAGATGTTGCCACGAGTGGACACGATCTTCTTGGGTTCGAGCGTGTCGCCGTCCATGATGACGTATTGCGGCGGCCAATAGGCCCCGGCGATGGCGAACTGGTCTTCCCAACCTTCCATCTTCGAGGTTTCGACCGAACGCGCCTCCATTCCGATCTTGACCTCGGCGACGGTCTGCGGCTTTTCCATCCAGAGGTCGATCATGTTCACCTTGGCGTCGCGCCCGATCACCAGAAGATAGCGGCCCGAGGCCGACATGCGGCTGATATGAACGGCATAGCCGGTCTCGATGATCTCGCGGATCTCATAGGTGTTGCCGTCGATCAGGGCGATTTCACCCGAGTCGCGCAGCGTGACCGACATGAGATTCTCGATGTCGATATCGTTCATCTTCTCGGTGGGCCGGTCCTCGGGCGCAATCAGCACGTTCCACGTCTCGCGCATCTCGGGCATCCCGAACTCGGGCGGCGCGGGCGGCTCGAGGAGCAGGTAACGCGCCATGAGGTCGACATCCGCCTCGCTCATGTCACCCGAGGTGCCCCAGTTCGGCATCCCCGCGGGCGAGCCGTAGTTGATGATACTGTGCAGGTAGTCATACCCGTTTTCCCGGGTCAGGTCGGGCGTCAATGCCTTGCCGGTCGCGCCCTTGCGCAAGACGCCGTGGCAGCCCGCGCAGCGTTCGAAATAGATCGTGGTGCCGCGCTGGAATTCTTCGCCGGTCATCACCGGATCACCTTCCTTGCGACCGGGAATTTCCACCTGGATCTGGCCCAGGGTTGTCATGGACGGCTCGTAAGCGGCGGCGGGGCCATCGCCATGGGCATTTTTCTCTTGTGCCACGACAGCTGTCGCAAGCAGTCCGACAGCCATGGCTGTGCCGGAAAGCAGCGCGCGTGTAGCCTGCAGGTTACGGAATCTCATGGGTGTTCTCCGTTGCGCTGGTGAGGCACGGGAATGTGAACAGCGCCCGGGCGTCACACGCCTTGACTTTCGTTAAGACGGACCGGTGGCGTTTGCGCGATGTGGGCCAGTGACACGACAGGAACCGGGAAGGCATGGACGATGGGATGGATCGAATTTGCGCTTGCCATGGCGCTTTTCATGGCGTCGCACCGCATCCCCGCCGCGCTGGGGGTGAAGGACGGGCTGGTGCGCACGCTGGGCGCGCG
>NZ_JAWLDS010000157.1:0-4357 GCF_041686535.1 Aquicoccus sp.
TCCTAGTCGTAGATTTCACGGTATTTGCGCACGATGCGCAGGGCGGCCACGTTGATGATCAAGGTCATCACGAACAGCACCATGCCAAGCGCGAAGGCGGCGAGGGTCTTGGGACTGTCAAACGCGGTATCGCCGATCAGCAGGGTGACGATCTGCACGGTCACGGTGGTCACGCTGTCCAGCGGGTTGATCGTCATCTTGGCAATCAGGCCAGCGGCCATCACGACGATCATCGTCTCGCCGATGGCGCGGCTGACGGCCAGCAGGATACCCCCCACGATGCCGGGAATGGCGGCGGGGAAAAGCACCTTGAGCACGGTCTCGGCCGGGGTCGCCCCCACGGCGAGCGAGCCGTCGCGCAGGCTGCGCGGCACCGCACCCAGCGCATCGTCGGCAAAGGACGAGATGAACGGAATCAGCATGATGCCCATGACGCTGCCCGCCGCCAGCGCGGTATTGGGCGCGATGGGCAAGCCGAGGTCACTGCCGAACGAGCGAATCGCCGGTGCGATCACGAGGATGGCGAAAAAGCCGTAAACCACGGTCGGCACACCCGCGAGGATTTCAAGCACCGGCTTGATCACGGATCGCGCGCGGTGCGACGCGAATTCATGAAGGTAGATCGCTGACAGCAGGCCGATGGGCGTGGCCACCAGCATCGCCACCGTGGCGATGACCAGCGTGCCGAGAAAGACCGGCAGCATCCCGAAGGCGCCTTCCGCCGCGATCTGATCCTCGCGCAGCGGGATTTGCGGCTCCCACGATGTGCCCAGCACGAAATCCCAGAACGGCACCATGTTGAAGAAACGGATCGTCTCGAACAGAAGCGAGGCGACGATGCCGATGGTCACGAAAATCGCCACCGTGGCGCAGGCCACCATCAGGCCGTGGATGATGCCTTCGGTGCCCTGACGTGCCCGGAATTCGCCCGAGACCCGTCGCCGCGCAAAATAAAGAAGCACCGCCGCCTGTGCCGCGGTTGCTGCAACCAGAAGCAACCCAGATGTCGCGCGAAGCGAAACGAGGCGCTCGGCAGCTTCCAGCTTCCAGTCTTCGGGCTGGCCGAAGACCCGCCCACCTGCGATCGAGCGGAGTTCAGCCATGATCAGCTGGATCTCGCCCTTTCCCAACCCGTCAAGCTGACCGGCTGGCAACCCCGCCTTGACGAGCAAGTCGATGACCGTCCCCTGGAACAACATCCACAGAATAATGAGAAAAAAGGTCGGAATCAGGACCATAAGCGCGGCATAGCCACCGTGGAACCCGTCAAGCGAATGCATCGGCGTGCCGCCTGCGCGGATCGCACGTGCGGCCCGCAGGTTGAGAAAATATCCGATCACCACGGCGGCGAAAAGGATCACAAAGGCGAGAAGCGTCATGGGAAGGCCTGCCGTTTCAAGGGAAGACGCCCCCGCCTCGGCGGGAGGGGGCGTCAGGGAAGCGCGGCGTACCGCGCCCGGGTCAGAACTCAATCAGTTCTTGGGTTCCATCTTTGCACCGTTGATGACCTCGTCCTGGGTCTCGGCGCGCAGGTCGTCCGGCAGGGTGACCATGCCACGCTCTTCAAGATACCCGCCCGGTGCCATAGCGTCCTCGGACATGTACTCCTCGATGAACTCCTGGAAGTTCGGGATCACGCCGCGATGCGCATTCTTGACGTAGAAGAAAAGCGGACGCGAGATCGGGTAGGAGAAGTCACCGATGGTCTCGGCGTCCGGCGCGACGCCGGCAATGTTCACGCCCTTGAGCTTGTCGAGGTTCTCGTAAAGGAAGGAGTAACCGAAGATGCCCATCGCGTTCGGGTCGGACTCGAGGCGCTGCACGATCAGGTTGTCGTTCTCGCCGGCTTCGACGAAGGGTCCGTCGGTGCGCATGCGCGAGCAGTTTTCCTTGACCCACGCCTTGTCGAAATCGCCGTTCGAGACGTAATCGGTTTCCTTGCAGCCTTCGCGCATGGCAAGTTCCACAAACGCGTCACGGGTGCCGGAGGTCGGCGGCGGGCCAAGCACAACGATGTCGGTGTCGGGCAGGCGGCTGTCGATTTCCGACCATTTCGTATAGGGGTTGTCGATCCATTCGCCATCGACGGGAACCTCGGCGCCCAACGCCAGGTACACTTCTTCCAGCGAAAGATCCCACGCATAGTCATTGTCGCGCGACACGGCCATCGAAAGGCCGTCATAACCGATCAGCGCCTCGGTCACGTCGGTTACGCCGTTCTCGACGCATCTTTCCCATTCCGACGCCTTCATGGCGCGCGATGCGCCGGTCAGGTCCGGATAGTCTTCGCCGATGCCTTCGCAGAAGATCTGCATGCCGCCACCGGTGCCGGTCGATTCAACGATCGGCGAGGGGGAGCCGGTATTGTTGGCGAACTGCTCTGACACAGCCTGCGTGTAAGGGAACACGGTCGACGAGCCGACGATGCTGATCTGGTCGCGCGCGGCGGCCGTCGTCGCGGACACGGCGGCCAGTGCCAGTGCCGAAACGGTGATTTTGGTGTAGGACATGATAGCTCCTGCTGTCAGTGTTTTGGTACAGAACATCGTCCGGATAAGCACTTTACATGACCCCTATGTAAGATTCTTGTAACAGTTTTATGAAATCAGGGCGCCATGACGAACGCGCGTCCCCCCGGCCAATTCGGCGCCCCACCAAGCGCGGCATCAATGGCAAGCGCCGCGCCGTCAGCCACCTTGGCCGAGGTTGCTGACGGCGCGGTGTATGACGCCTGAGCCTTATGGATTTGACAACGTTTCTTAGCGAGCCAGCACCGTCTCTCTTCGTCGCCTCGAACAGTTGAATGCGGCCATCCAGGACCGCGGAGCAGAAGGAAGAGAGTATGAACAAGGTATCACATGATCAGGTCATTGGAATAGATGTCAGCCGCGATTGGCTGGATATTCATTGCCTGCCAGACGGCCAAAGGCTGCGGTTGCCCAATACGGAGACCGGGCACAACCGCCTTGTCGATCTGGCGCGCCCGATGGGCGCCTTGGTCTGCTTCGAGCGGAGGGAACGCGACTGGCGTCGAACATTATTTTGTGGATGCCGCTCGGTTTGCAAGGAAATTCTGATCGTCTGGACATGTGATCGAGTGCGTTCTTTTGTCAGGCCTGTTCGTGCGGTGGTCCCGTTGTCTGCCCTTGGGCGCAACATGGCCGAACTCGTAGAGATGCGAGCGTAGCGCGTTGATGGTCTCGGTGCGCTGTTTCACGAGCTGCTCGCGCGTGCGAAATGCGATTGCGTGTGCCTGCTGGTCGGCGATCTTCGGTTCCACGAACCGCATCGTCGGCCGCAGGGGCGCCTCGACGATCGCCTCTGCGTCGGCGGCGTCGTTCTTCTGCCGCTTGAGAAACGGCTTGACGTAATGCGGCGCGATCAGCCGGACCTCATTTCCGTGCCGGGACATTTCCCGCGCCCAGTGATGGGCACCGGCGCAAGCCTCCATCGCCACACTGCACGGTGGGTGCTCCGCCATGAACCGGGTGAACTGTGGCCGCGACAGCTTCTTGCGGAACAGCACGGACCCGTCCGCCGCGGCGCCGTGCACCTGGAACACGTTCTTTGCGAGATCGACGCCTGATGCTAACCTCTCCCATGGATGCCCTCTCCTTCAGCTTGTGCGTTGACACCACGAGTTTGGCACATCGCGATGCCGCAAGGGGAGAGCGGCATCCACCCCATCTCTGGCAAACTCAGGCGCCGAAGCAAGGCTAGAGTTTTCAAGGCGACGCGGCATCCCCTCGCGGTCCTGTCAGATTCAAACACCCCTTCGATATCCGGACCTGTGTTTCGGCCAACGAAAAATACCCACGCCATCCTTCACGCATATTCCTGCATGCTACCCACCAGGATGCCGGCAAGAGAGACATCCAGATCGCCCTCCAGCGCTGCGAACTCCACGCCCGTGTCGTAGGCGACATTATCCCGGCTGATCTCGCCTAGATCGGCATCAGCTTCGACGAACACCCATTCGCGCGCGTGCTCGGTCTCCAGCCCCACCGCATGGCGCAGCACCTCGAGCGCGTCCTGCGCGGTGACCTGGCCGTCGCCGTTCACGTCGGCGGCAATGTAGTCATGGGCCTCGGCCGGACCCCAGCTCGGTTCCAACCCGACCGCAAGCCGCAGCACCTCAAGCGCATCCTGCGCGGTGATATCGGGATCGCCGGCGCTGTAGTCGCGCACCGCATCGAGACGGCCTGAAGCATCGGTATCTGCAGGTAAGCTCATGGAAAAGGAGCCAGCTCCGTCCGCCTGCACCGAATCGACCGGCGGGTCACCGGCTTCTGGGAGATATTTTACCTCCGTATCTGCGAGTGCGTCACCGCTTCGGTCGATAACTGTCCCTGAGAGT
>NZ_JAWLDS010000158.1:0-4349 GCF_041686535.1 Aquicoccus sp.
GGCAGTTCGACGTTGAAAAGCGCCCATCCGGGGGGGGGGCGGTCGGGCGCTGCCCGGACGGCTTCGCCGCTGTTCCGGGCAACGGCAACACCGCCCGGCAAAGCAACCGCACCACCCTTTGCCTGCCCCTCATGCGACAGCACTCAGCACCCGGCCCCCTAACCGCCCGCCTCGGCCTTCATCTCCCAGCGGCCCGATTCCTCGGACCAGTATTTCGCCGCGCAGCCCGCCCCGGTCAGAGCCTTCCATTGCGTTCGCGCACGCATCAGCGCCGCATCGTCACTGCCGTCGAACAGGATGCACACCCGGTCGAGCGCGCCCACCTCTTCGCCGCTCACCTCGGCCCCGTCCACCGCCATCAGGCAGGCCGCGCCGTTGGGCATCGCCGGCTCGGTGGTCAGCAGCACAGGCTGCATCGCGTCATGCGGCCCACCTGCCAGCCCGTGCGGCAGGAACCCGTCCGCCGGCTCAAGCCACAACCGCTCGTCGAGCCATGCCATCCGTCCCGCATCCGTGCCGCGCAGCGCCACCTGCCAGCCCCGCGCCAATGATCGCGCCAGCAGATCGGGCAACACCGCCTCAAGCGGCCTGCGGGTCAGGTGATAGAAATAGACATCGCCCATAAGGCCCCGTTATCCCTCGTATTGATCCGCCACCAGCCGGTTGAGCGCCATCACGCCCCATCCCGTCGCACCCTTGGGGGCAAAGGCAGTGTCCTCCTTGACGCGGGCCACCCCGGCAATGTCGAGATGAATCCACGGACAATCCTCCTTGACGAATCGTTGCAGGAATTGCGCGGCGGTGATCGACCCGGCGGGCCGTCCGCCCACGTTCTTCATGTCGGCGATCTGGGATTTGAGCATCTTGTCATAGGCGTCGCCCAGCGGCATCCGCCATGCGCCTTCTGCCTCGGCTTCGGCGGCCTTCAGAAATTTCCGGCAGAACGCATCATCGTTGGAAAAGACACCCGCCTTCTCGTGGCCCAGCCCGATGATGATCGCCCCGGTCAGCGTCGCCAGGTCGACCATGCCCGCGGGCGCGAAACGCTCCTGTGCATACCACATCACGTCGGCCAGAACCAAACGGCCCTCGGCATCTGTGTTGATCACCTCGATCGTGTCGCCCTTCATCGAGCGTACCACGTCACCGGGCCGCGTCGCGTTGCCCGAAGGCATGTTCTCGACCAACCCGACAAGCCCCACGACATTGGCCCCCGCCTTGCGCCGCGCCAGGGTGCGCATGACACCCGCCACCACGCCCGCGCCGCCCATGTCCATGGTCATGTCCTCCATGCCCGCTGCAGGCTTGAGCGATATCCCGCCCGTATCGAACACCACCCCCTTGCCGACAAGGGCCAGCGGTTGCGCGTCCGACTTGCCACCCTTCCAGTGCATCACCACCACTTTCGACGGGCTGTCGCTGCCCTGCCCCACCGACAAGAGGCTGCCCATGCCCAGTTTTTCCAGGTCCGGCTCGTCCAGCACCTCGACCTCGAGGCCCAGCGCCTCCATCTCTTTCAACCGTTCGGCAAAACTGGTCGTGGTCAGGTGGTTGGCCGGCTCATTGACCAGGTCGCGAGTGAAATGCACACCCTCGGCCACCGCCAGCGGCGCTTGCGCCGCGGCTTCGACCTCTTGCGGCTTGGCGCACATCACCGTCACCGCGCCGCGCGGATCGGGATCGGCACTTCTGTGCCGGTCGAAATCGTAATGCCGCAGGGCGATCCCGGTCACGAGTGCGGCAAGCCGCGCATGATTGCCCGCCAGAAGCATGAGATCGGCCTTGCCCATCGACCGGGCCAGCGAAGCCCCCGCCTTGCGCGCGTCCTCGATGTCACAGCGCCGGTCGAGCCGGACCACGTCCACCGCCTCGGCCGCCATGCCGGCCGGATAGGCCATGCTCAGCACCTCGCCCGGCTTGGCCTTGCCGAACCGCTCGCCCTCGACCATGCGTGCCAGCGCGCCCCTTGTGAGGCGATTGACCCGCCGCGCGGCCCGGTCGAGCCGTCCATCGCCGCCCACGATCACCGCCACGCGGCCTTCGGCGCCGGCAATACGGTCGATATCGGTTTCGGCAAAGGTGAATGTGACGGACTGGGTCATGGTGGGACTCCCTCGGTTTCGCTCATGCGCAAGTCCTAGCGCGCGCCTGTCCGATTGGCCAGAATGCAGTTTACCATCCCTTCGGCTTTCCTGTAATGTCCGCCCAATATCTTGTTGCCCATATGGTGCCCCGGGGGAGTGCGGACTTGGCCAGATTCGACAGATACCTGCTGTCGCAGTTGATGGTGCTGTTCGGATTCTTCGCCCTCGTCCTGGTCTCGATCTACTGGATCAACCGCGCGGTCAAACTCTTCGACACGCTCATCGGCGACGGCCAGACCGCCTGGGTCTTTGCCGAGTTCACCGCCCTCACCCTTCCGGGCGTGATCCGCCTCGTTCTGCCGGTGGCGGGATTCGCCGCCGCGGTCTATGTCACCAACCGGCTCAGCTCGGAAAGCGAGCTCACGGTGATGCAGGCGACCGGGTTCTCGCCCTGGCGGCTGGCCCGGCCGGTGCTGGTCTTCGGGCTGATCGTGGCGGGCATGATGTCGGTTCTGACCCATGCGCTGGTTCCGATGTCGCTTTCCCAGCTCAAGGAACGCGAGATCGAGATCTCGCGCAACATCACCGCGCGGCTGCTGACCGAGGGCACGTTCCTGCACCCGTCCGAAGGCGTCACCTTCTATATCCGCGAGATTACCCCCGAAGGCGCGCTGCGCGACGTGTTCCTGTCGGATCGGCGCAGCCCCGGCGAAAGCCTCACCTATACCGCGCAAGAGGCTTATCTCGTGCGCGACGGGGACAGCGCGAAACTGGTGATGATCGACGGGTTGTCGCAATCGCACAGTCACGCAACCGAACGGCTTTTCACCACGCATTTCGAAGACTTTTCCTATGACATCAGCGCCCTGATCGACGACCGGCAGACCGCGAGATTCGAGGTGGGTCACGCCACGACCCTCGACCTCATCCGTGACCCGGCCGCGGTCGCGGCACGCGCCGGGGCGCAGCTCGGGCTCAGCGCCGACGAGCTGCACAACCGTTTCGCGCAACCGCTCTTGTGTCTTGCCGCCGCGCTCATCGGCTTTGCCGCACTGCTCACCGGCACGTTCAGCCGCTTTGGCGTCTGGCGCCAGATCACCGGCGCGATCTTTCTTCTGGTGATGCTCAAGCTGATCGAGGGGCTGGTGACCGAACCCGTGCGCGCCAACCCGAAACTCTGGCCGCTGATCTATGCCGCGCCGCTTCTCGGGCTGGGTGCCGCGGCGGGGCTCCTGGGCTTCGCCGCGCGCAGCCGCACCCCCCGCCGCGCCCGACCGGAGGCCACGGCATGAGGCTCCACCTCTATTTCGCGCGCAAGTTCGCCTGGACCTTCAGCGGGCTGTTGTTCCTGTTCTTCCTGCTCCAGGTGCTTGTGGACCTCATCGAACAGATCCGCAAACTCGACAGCACCAATGCCGGTTTCGCCGACATCGTCGGGCTGACACTGCTCAGCGCGCCGGGCGGGCTCAACACGATCCTGCCGCTGGTGATGATTCTCGCCACTGTCGCGCTCTTCATCGGCCTGGCGCGCTCGTCCGAACTGGTGGTGGTGCGCGCGGCGGGCCGTTCCGGTCTCAAGACGCTTTCCGCCCCGGTCCTGGTGGCCATACTCATCGGCGGTCTTGCGGTCAGCACCTTCAACCCGATCGTCTCGGCCACGTCGAAACGCTATCAGGAACTCTTCCAGCGGCATGTGGCGGGCGGTGACGACGTGCTGTCGATCTCCTCCGAGGGGCTCTGGCTGCGCCAGGGCGGACCCGAGGGCCAGACCGTGATCCGTGCCACCGCGGCCAATGCGGACGCCTCGATCCTCTATGACCTCAGTTTCATCACCTATGCGCCGGGCGGCGGCCCGCTGCGCCGGATCGAGGCACGCGAGGCACAGCTTGCGGATGGTGCATGGCACATGCGCGACGCCAAGTCCTGGCCGCTTTCCGGCGGCCTCAACCCCGAGGCCGGCGCACAAACCCACAGCGAACTGGACCTTCCCTCGTCGCTCACGCAGGATCGCATCCGCGACAGTTTCGGCCGCCCCGACGCGATCTCGGTCTGGGATCTGCCACAGGTCATCGCACAGCTTGAACAGGCCGGGTTCTCGCCACGCCGCCACGCCGTCTGGCTTCAGATGGAACTGGCGCGGCCCCTGTTTCTCGTCTCGATGGTGCTGATCGGCGCAGCCTTCACCATGCGCCACCAACGCGGCGGCGGCACCGGAATCGCTGTGCTGGCCTCTCTGCTGATCGGCTTCTCGCTCTATTTCATCCG
>NZ_JAWLDS010000159.1:0-1380 GCF_041686535.1 Aquicoccus sp.
TTTCATCCACGCAGTCCCTATGCGGTGGCCAAGCTCTATGCTTATTGGATCACGGTGAATTACCGTGAAGCCTACGGGATCTATGCGTGCAACGGAATCCTGTTCAACCACGAAAGCCCGCGACGCGGCGAGACCTTCGTGACCCGCAAGATCACCCGCGGTCTCGCCAATATCGCGCAGGGACTCGAAAGCTGTCTCTTCATGGGCAATATCGACGCCCTGCGCGACTGGGGCCATGCGAAGGATTATGTGCGCATGCAGTGGATGATGTTGCAGCAGGACGAGCCGGAAGATTTCGTAATCGCCACCGGTGCGCAGTATTCGGTGCGCGACTTCATCACATGGAGCGCCGCCGAGCTGGGGATCACACTGCGCTTCGAGGGCGAGAGGCTGAATGAAAAGGGGATCGTCCAAACGGTCGAGGGCGATAAGGCCCCGGCGGTCAAACCGGGCGACGTGATCGTGAAGATCGATCCGCGCTACTTCCGCCCGGCGGAGGTTGAAACTCTGCTGGGTGACCCGTCCAGGGCAAAAGCCAAACTGGGCTGGACCCCCGAGATCACCACACAGCAGATGTGTGCAGAGATGGTAGCGGAAGACTTGAAAACCGCCCGTCGCCATGCGCTGCTGAAGGAACACGGGATGGACCTTCCGGTCAGCCTGGAAAACGGGTGATACTCGCACGATGGCAATCATCAGTTTCCGGCATAATTTCATTTTCGTAAAAACGACAAAAACCGCAGGCACCAGCATTGAAATCGAACTCGCGAGCCGGGTCGAAGAGGACGCGATCGTGACGCCGATTCTGCCCGCCTTTGCCGGGCATCGGCCGCGCAACCATGAAGAGGGTCGCTACTACAATCACATGCGCGCGGCAGAAATCCGCGAGCTCTTGGGGCCGGACAATTTCAGTGGAATGTTTCGTTTCTGTGTCGAGCGAGAACCTGTCGACAAGTGCATCAGTCATTTCCACATGCTTCGCAACTCCGCGCTCCACAATCCCGAGGGGAAGTATACGCTCGACTGGGACGGGTACTGCGACGCGGGCCGATTTCCGGTCGATCTGGGGAAATACGCGGAGAATGGTGTTCTGCTGGTAAACCGCGTCCTTCGTTATGAGAGACTTCAGGAGGTCCTGCCATCGCTCATGGAGGAGCTTGGTTTGCCCGGCTTCAAACTCACCGCGCGTGCCAAGAGCGACTACAGGCAACCTGAGCTGGTCCGGAGCGACGAGGTGACCGACAAGCAACGCGCAACCATCACCGCAGCATTTGCGGGAACCCGCCGGCTCACCGGCCTCTACGCGTGAAAGACAATGATATCGACCGCTCACCGACTGATCTTTCTTCATGCGCCCAAGACCGGGGGCAATGCCATCCA
>NZ_JAWLDS010000159.1:1480-4286 GCF_041686535.1 Aquicoccus sp.
AATGCCATCCAGACGATGCTGTTGCCGCTGTCCGACGACGTGAAGGTAACCGGCGCCACGCAAGATGGGGTGCATCGCTTCGGCATCCGCAGCGCGCTGACGCCCCACAAGCACGCGACCCTTGCCGACTATGCGTCGGGACTGGGCGCTGCGCTTGACGACTTCCGGGTGTTGATCACCCTGCGCCCCCCGTTCGAGCGCCTCATATCGCTTTATTTTTCGCCTCACCGCTGGTTGGGGCGCGCGCCGATTTGGGACGAAGCCGATTTTCTCGCCCTGATGCGCAAGAGCCCCAGCATCGCATCGTTCCTTCGCGTTGACGGACGCCTGCGGCTTCCCGATGCGGCGCTGCGCTTTGAAAAGCTCGAGGCAGATTTCGCACAGGTTTCAGCGCGCCTGGGGTTGCCAATTCCAAACACCCGCTTTCCAGCTCTGAACCAAAGCGCCGACACCACCGGGTTGCGACATCAGATTCTGGCCGATACCACCCTGCGTAACGCCGTCGAGGATTTTGCCGCAGAAGATATGGAGCTTCTGGGGAAACTGGGCGCCCCGAGGGCTTGCAAAGACCTCGAAAGTAAAAAATGATCCGAAGCGACAAAGCACAACAGGGAAACGAAATGCAGCGTATCTACATCGCCGGCCACCGCGGAATGGTGGGCGGCGCCTTGCTACGCCGCCTGGAGGCGCGACGCGCGGCGGGCGAGGGCATCGAACTGATCACTCGCACCTCGTCAGAGCTTGACCTGACCGATCAGACCGCGGTGCGGGAGTTCATGCACGCGCAAAGCCCGGATGTGGTGATCCTGGCGGCGGCGAAGGTGGGCGGGATCCATGCCAACAACACATACCCGGCCGATTTCATTTATGAAAACCTGATGATTGAATGCAACGTTATCCATCAGGCTTTCGCCGCCGGGGTGACTCGCCTCTTACAATTGGGATCGTCCTGCATCTACCCGCGGGATGTACCGCAGCCGATGCGTGAAGATGCTTTGCTGACCGGCACACTGGAACCGACCAACGAACCCTATGCCGTCGCCAAGATCGCCGGGATCAAGCTTTGCGAAAGTTACAACCGGCAGCATGGCACCGATTACCGTTCGGTCATGCCGACAAACCTTTATGGGCCTGGCGACAATTTCCACCCGGAGAATTCCCATGTTCTGCCCGCCCTGATCCGCCGTTTTCACGAGGCGGCCCTAGATGGGCTGGATGAGGTGACGATCTGGGGATCGGGCAAGCCCCGACGCGAATTTCTCCATGTTGATGACATGGCCAAGGCCTCGCTCTTTGTTCTGGACCTCGACAAAACCACCTATGACGCCAACACCGACCCGATGTTGAGCCATATCAACGTCGGGTCAGGCACCGACGTGTCGATCATGGAACTTGCACAGATGGTGGCTGCTGTGACCGGGTTTCGGGGTCGCATCACCAGCGACCCGAGCAAACCCGACGGCACTATGCGCAAGTTGATGGACGTGTCGCGACTGGCACGTATGGGTTGGCGCGCGGGGATCGGGCTGAAAGAGGGTATTGGCTCCACCTATGACTGGTTCCTGAAGCAAGACTCCGATAGCCTTCGCGCAAAATGACTCAGAGGGTTAACCAGATGAAACCAAACCCCTTCGAGACCTCGACCCGCCACGAGCGCGTGGAAGGATACAAGGATTTGCCGAAATGATTACGCCCCTTCTTCTTTCCGGTGGTTCCGGCACCCGCCTCTGGCCCCTGTCGCGCAAGAGCTATCCCAAGCAGTTCGCGCGCATCACCGGAGAGGAAAGCCTGTTCCAGGCCTCGGCGCGGCGTCTGTCGGGTGAGGGGTTCAACGCGCCCATCGTGATCACCGGCGCCGATTTTCGATTTATCGTGACCGAACAGTTGGCCAATGTGGAAATCGCCCCTGCCGCGATCCTGATCGAGCCCCGGGGGCGCAATACGGCCCCCGCCGTTCTGGCCGGTGCGCTCAAACTGGCGGCCACGTCACCCGGGGCATTGATGCTGGTGGCTCCGTCCGATCACGTGATCCCCGATGCGGCGGACTTTCGCGCGGCCGTGATCGCCGCCGCCCCCGCCGCCAAGGCCGGGCAACTGGTGACCTTCGGCATTCGACCCGACCGCGCCGAAACCGGCTATGGCTGGCTGGAACTGAGCGCAGCGCCCGACTTCACGCCCAAGGCACAACCGCTCAAAGCATTCGTGGAAAAACCCGACGCCGCCACCGCCCAGACCATGCTGAATGGTGGCCAGCACCTTTGGAACGCAGGGATCTTCCTGCTGTCCACCGATGCGCTCATCGCGGCATTCGAGCGCCATGCGCCCGAGACCCTGGCCGGCGTGCGCGCCGCGCTCGACATGGCCGAGATCGACCTGGGCTTTACCCGGCTCGCCCCCGAGCCCTGGGACGCGCTGGAGGACATCTCGCTCGATTACGCGGTGATGGAAAAGGCCGACAACCTGTCGGTGGTGCCCTATGGCGGGGCCTGGTCCGATCTGGGGGGGTGGGACGCGGTGTGGCGCGAAAGCGGGCCGGATGCCAGCGGCGTCGTCACCGCCGGCCCGGCGACGGCGATCGACTGTCACGCCACTCTACTGCGAGCCGAGGAAAGCCATCAGCACCTGGTGGGAATCGGCCTGACCGACATCATTGCCGTGGCGATGCCCGACGCGGTTCTGGTAGCCCACAAGGACCGCGCGCAGGATGTGAAAAAGGCCGTCGCCGTGCTCAAGGCCGAGGGGGCGGTGCAGGCCGAAACCCTGCCGCGCGACTTCAGGCCCTGGGGCTGGTTCGAGAGCCTCGTGG
>NZ_JAWLDS010000160.1:0-4246 GCF_041686535.1 Aquicoccus sp.
TTGCGCGCCAATCCTACGAATTCCGGCTCGGGTTCGAGCTGCACAGGTCCGGTAAAGACCATGTCGAAGCCGAACTGAGCACAAGCATGCAAGAACGAGGCACAGACGTTATTGCCGTCACCACACCAAACGACCTTTTTGCCCGCAATCGGCCCGCGATGTTCCTCGTATGTCATCACGTCGGCCATGATCTGGCAGGGGTGGGTCCGATCGGTCAGCCCATTGATCACGGGTACATCCGCATATTCGGCCATTTCGGCCAGCACACTCTCATCGAAGGTGCGGATCATGATAAGATCGACATATCGCGACAGGACGCGGGCAGTATCAGCAATGGTCTCGCCATGGCCAAGTTGCATGTCGCTGCCCGAAAGCACCATGGTCTGCCCGCCCATCTGGCGCACGCCAACGTCAAAGGAGACCCGGGTGCGGGTCGAGGGTTTCTCGAAGATCAGCGCAACCATGCGCCCGGCCAGCGGCTGTTCGTCATCAGCGGCACCACGTGTGCGGCCCGCGCGGGCGCCCTTCATCGCACGGGCATGATCGATGATGCCACGCAGCGCCGATGCGTCGGTCTTGTGGATATCTAGAAAATGATTCATGGGCTTGGTCCTGTCGTCATCAATGAACCCGGGGGCGTTGCCCCCGGACCCCCAGAGTATTTTCAGCAAGATGAAGCGGCGGTTTCGACCTGCGCGGCCGCGGCATCGAGCCTGGCCAGGGCTTCGGAAATCTCATCCTCGGTGATGTTGAGCGGTGGCAACAGGCGCACCACGTTATCGGCGGCCGGAACGGTGATCACCAGGTTGTCATAGCCTGCCTTGACCACATCCGTATTGGGCGCCTTGCAAACGAGGCCGAGTATCAGCCCCCTCCCGCGCACCTCCTCGAATACCTCGGGGCGCGAGGCGACCAGGGCTTCGAGCTTCTGGCGCAGCGCACCCGCCCGCGCATTGACCTGCCCCAGGAAACCGGGAGCAGAAACGACCTCGACCACTTTCGAGCCCACGGCACAGCCCAGCGGGTTGCCGCCATAGGTGCTGCCATGCGTGCCAGCCGTCATACCCGACGCCGCGCGTTCGCTGGCCAGAACCGCCCCGAGCGGGAAGCCGCCGCCAATGCCCTTGGCGACCATCATGATATCGGGCGCGATCCCTGCCCATTCATGCGCGAAGAGACGCCCGGTGCGGCCCATCCCGCATTGCACCTCATCGAGGATCAAGAGCGCGCCGGTTTCGTCGCAGATCCGACGCAATCCCTTGAGACATTGATCGGGTAGCGAGCGGATACCACCCTCGCCCTGCACCGGCTCGATGAGTATGGCGGCTGTCCGGTCTGTCACGGCTCCACGCAAAGCGTCATGATCGCCCCAGGGCAGATGGGTGAACCCGCCAAGAACGGGACCGAAACCCTTGACCATCTTCTCGGATCCAGCTGCCGCTATCGCGGCGGTGGAGCGGCCATGGAAAGACCCCTCGAAGGTGATGATCTCTACCCGATTGGAGTCACCCTGATCATACCAGTATTTGCGCGCCATCTTGACCGCCAACTCGCAGGATTCGGTACCGGAATTCGTGAAGAAGACGGTATCGGCAAATGTGTGCTGCACAAGAAGATCGGCCAGCCGCTGCTGTTGAGGGATCGTGTAAAGGTTCGAGACATGCCAGAGCTTCTGCGCCTGTTCGTGCAGCGCGGCGACCAGATCGGGATGGGCATGGCCCAGCGCGTTGACTGCAATACCGGAGCCCAGATCGAGAAAGCGTCGCCCGTCGCGCTCGACCAACCAGCTGCCTTCGCCTTTCACGAATTCCAGCGGTGCACGGTTGTAGGTCGGCAGAACAGACGGGATCATGTGGATATCCTTTCCCTTCAGGAAGCCCCCGGTTTGCCCGGTGAGGGGCCATTCGTCAACGTTTTTGCAGAAAGTAAAAGTGGGTGGCCGGACCGGCACGGCCCCCGGCAAGGGTGGCAGCGTCAGACGCGACGGCGTCGACGTTTGTTCGTGGTGTTATGATATGCGCTTGCCATGAGCACGGCCATTAGCGCTCGGCGGCAGGACTGTCAATAGAATCCCGACCAAGGCAATTGGTGGGCAATTCTCGCTTTACTCGACGTGGTGGCCGGCGCAGACAAAAGCCCATGTTCCAGCCTCGCGCCCAGAATCTCGGTCTTGCTGTCGCCTTCATGCTCACGGCCTGTGCCTTCATCGCCGCCTCGACGCTGATGGCAAAACTTGCAGGGACCGCGCGGCTGGGCGACCCGCTGCACCCGTTTCAGGTTAGCCACGGGCGCTTCCTCTTCGCCTGGGTCCTGATCGCCGCGACCGCCGGTGCGATGCGCCTCCGCTTCGAGCAGCCCAACCTGCGACTGCACGCGATACGCACACTCGGTGGCTGGGCCGGTGTCAGCCTGATGTTCGCGGCGGTCGCCTATATCCCGATGGCCGACGCCACCGCGATTTCCTTTCTCAACCCGGTCTTCGCGATGATGCTGGCGATCCCGCTCCTGGGAGAGAAGGTCGGCCCGATCCGCTGGTCCGCCGCCGCCATCGCCCTCCTGGGCGCGCTGTTCCTGTTGCGCCCTACCTCGGCCAGCTTTCAGCCCGCCGCCCTTCTCGCACTGGGCGCGGCGCTGGCCATGGGGGTCGAGATCACCATCATCAAGCTGCTCTCGGGCCGCGAGGGGCCGCTCCAGATCCTGTTCATCAACAACAGCCTCGGGCTCATCGCCGCTTCCGTCGCAGTGCTGCCCTTCTGGGTGATGCCCACGCCCGCGCAATGGGCGGCACTGGCCGGGGTGGGCGTTTTCATGGCCTGTGCGCAAGCTGCCTATGTCAACGCCATGGCCCGGGCCGAGGCCAGCTTTGTCGTGCCCTTCGCCTATGCCACGCTGATCTTTGCCGCGCTGTTCGACGCGATCGTGTTCCGCACCCGGCCCGATGCCGTCTCGGGGCTCGGGGCAACCATCATCATCGCCGGGGCCGCGGTTCTGGCCTGGCGCGAGGCGAGGCTCAGAAAACATCAGACCGCGCCTGTTCCACGCTGATCCCGCACCCGAATCGCGGCTTGCACCGCGCCGCACGATGTTTAGAATAAGGACCTGACCGGAACAGCAGGGCGGCCCGACCGATGTGGCCGCCCTTTCAAATAGGAAAACCCGATGTCCTGGACCGACGAACGCGTGGAACTTCTTAAAAAGATGTGGGGTGAAGGCCAATCGGCCAGCCAGATCGCAAAGGAACTTGGCGGCGTGACCCGCAATGCCGTCATCGGCAAGGTCCATCGCCTTGGTTTGTCGAACCGGACGTCGGGGGCGGGCGTGGGGGAGGGTGAGCCCAAGCAGGAGGCCAAGCCCGAGGCGAAAACGCGAACGGCCCGTGCAAAACCCGAGAAACCCCAGCGTGAGGCCCCTGCGAAACCCGTCAAGGCCGAACCCGAACCGGCCGGCGCACCGGCCCGCAAGCAGATCATTCCAGCCGGGCAGCCCCTGCCGCCGCAACCGTCGGCCAACGAAATCAGCCCCGAGGCATTGGCAAAGGTGAGCGAAATCGAAAAAAAGGCGCGCAGGCTTACACTTATGGAGTTGACCGAGCGGACCTGCAAATGGCCGGTCGGCGATCCCGCGACCGATGATTTCTGGTTCTGCGGCCTGCCGGTCCAGGCGGGAAAACCCTATTGCGAGGCGCATGTCAGCGTGGCGTTTCAGCCCATGTCGAGCCGCCGAGATCGCAAACGCTGAACCCGGCGCACCCACCGTACGCAAGGGTTAACGCACCGGCACGCCCTGCAATTCGGAGGGGTGATCCCCGGCTGCCGCCCGGCTGCCGGGCGTGCACCGCCGCAACGCGGCATCCGTTAAGGAAAAATTGATCAACGCTGCGCGCGGCGATCCGGCCTCAGACAAAGCGCGGCGGCACCAGCGCGCCCTGGAACCAAGTGATCAGGGTGACAATGGAGAACACCGGCAGCCCCGTCGCCGCCCGGATGTCGGGCGCATAGGGGGACATGTTGGTGCATTCCAGAACGATCGCTCCGAGATCGGGATGGGCCGCCTGCAAGGCAAGCGCCGCCTCGACGTTGTCGGCCCGGGCGGTCTCGACATCAAGCTCGGGCTCGTTGTCGAGAATGACGCGGGTGAATTCGCGCCTGCCCTCGGTCGAGCCGACAGGGGTTCCGTCAGGCACACGCGCGCCGCGCAGATGCCGTTCGGTGAGGCTTGCTCCCGAGATCGTCAATATCCCGGCCCG
>NZ_JAWLDS010000161.1:0-4223 GCF_041686535.1 Aquicoccus sp.
AAAGGGCAAGGTGACGAAATATCGTGTAGTATACACAAATGCCATGCATGTTTGACATGGAAGGTATGCAACTGCGGCCTATCCGAATCGAGAAAAACCCGTCATAAGGGGCTTCACGCCGAAATTGCAAGACCAATAAAAAAGGACGAAACATGAAGGATTTCGTTGACGGCACGGCCTTCAATAACGAACAAGGCAACCGTGCACGTAAACTGTTTGCAGCCGTTGTGCTGGCTGCTCTGGATGACGCGATTGCCGATGACAAGAAATACGGCAACGGTCCTGAGCAAATCGCCCGCTGGGCCCGCTCGCGCGATGGCCGCGAAGTTTTGAGCTGTGCCGGAATCGACCCCAATGAACGCGTTGTGAAGGGCCTTATGGAGTTCGTATCCAAGGGTGTGCGCACGTCAGTCGCGCTCTCACGTGAAGAAAGCGAACGCCGCAATGCCGCTGCCGAGCAGGCCGAGGCGGCCTGAACCGCGCCGAAAAATCGACTTCGAGATTTTGAAGCCGGCTTTCGCAGACAAGCGAGGGCCGGTTTTCATTTGGCAAGGTCGTTCAAGAAGCCCCGCAGTGCTGCCTTCGTGTCAGTCCAACTCGTGCGCCGCAAGTGCACGGTGGATTTCTCGGCGGACAAGCTTGCGAACATTGCGGGTAATCCGTTCGCCCAAGGTTCCCTGAAGCTCCTGGCGCACGATATCAGCGACCATTTCACGTAGCATTTCTTCGTCGATCAATGTCGCGTCTGCTCCGAAAAGGTCGACATCCTGATCGATCGGCTCGTCCTGGTCCGATGCATCGGAGTCACCCGTGTCTGGCTCCGCATTCGCAGGTTGCGGCTGATTATCTTCCAGCGCTTCGCGCGAGAATTCCTCACGCGCCACTCTTGCCGGATCCTGTGTGGTCTCATCAGCTCTGGATAAGTGTTCGAAAACCGGCTCAGGCCCGGCTCCAACATCATCCGCGTCACCCATGACAAGCTCGGCCTCTTCGACTTCACCCATCCGATCCTCTTGCCAAACATGATCGGGTAAGTCGGTGCTGTCCTTGAGATCCTCAAAATGATCCTCCCAGGCAAGCGGTTCGACCGGCGTGCCTGCATAGGCGTCCTCGCCGTCGTCGCCATCCGGCTCCCAGTCGCCTTCCTGTTGCGCGACCACAGCTTCCAATTCGGTGATCCTCTGTTTAAGGCTCTCGCCTGCTTCTACGGCACGCGCAGCCGGGTCGCCCGCGTTGGCGCCGACCGGTTCGGGCCCAGGCCGATCATCGGATTCTTGCGAAAGCGTTTTATCCATGGCCCCGTCGAGCGCATGCCTGACGACGCTTTCAAGAGCTGCGGCCAATGCCTGACCTCCCTCCGTTGATGCGTCGTCCTCTTGACCTGTCGCCGAAACTTGCAATGCAGTTTCATCAAGGCGATCAGACGCATCCGACTCCACGGCACTTCCCGATGCCGGCGCACCGGCGACCGCCGGATCAGGCACACGCAAAGCCGGGGTCAGGACGAGCATGTCATCCTGCGCTCTCTTCCCAGCAGACGCCGACGAACCCTTTTCCGTGTCCAACTGGCGTTCAGACTCATTTCGCTCGCTCGGACGCGTTTCCACGTTGCGGCCATTTTCGGACACCAGCCGCCGGATGGATGACAGGACGTCCTCGATTTCAACGTTTGTCACGGGATCATTCATACGATCATACCACTCTGCCTCACCGGAGATTGTAGCGCGGCGGAAAGATTCCCACAACAGATAGGGCGCGCATTAGGCGTCTGCCACTATTTCTTACCCAAGGAGCGCAAAACCTTGTCAAGTTGCCGACCCTGACGCGAGTTGTTGGTCGGAGCATCCTTTACCAAGTTGTAATAGGCCGTCGGGTCGTAACGCGGCACCGAAAGGTTCAACCTCTCAACGGTGAGATACCCCATAGCCGAAAGCAGATTATAGGCGGCAACATGCTCGTCCACCATCGCCGAGGCCCGGTTGGTCTGCGCATCGAGCAATTCCTGCTCGGCATCCAGCACATCCAGCGTAGTGCGCGCGCCCAGCGTCGCTTCTTCACGAACCCCGCGAAACGCCTCACGCGCCGCCCGGACTTGGCGTTCGCTGGCGTCCCGGCTGGCTCGGGCGACCCGAAGCCCCGCCCAAGCATTGCCGACGGCCAGCGCAATGTCGTGACGTACGACATGCAACCCCGCACGCGCCTGATCTCGCTGCGCCATTGCCTGCCTGGTCAACGCACTCAATTGCCCGCCCTGATAGATCGGGCCGCCAATCTCGACCCCGACACTGCCACCATTTGAAAACCCATTGTCATCGAGGCTTTGGGTCAAACCGTAGCGCCCGGTCAATCTGACCCGCGGTTTCGTGGCTGCCTCGGCCGCCAAGATCGCGAGTTCCGCCGCTGTTACCTCGTGTTGCACCTTGAGCATTTCGGGATGGGTCCGCAGCGCCACCGACTTGGCCGCTTCCACTGACTCAGCAGTCTCCGGCACACGGCCAAGATCGCTCAAGGAGCCGGGCTTGCGACCGACCGCTGCGCGAAATTCCTCGTTAGCCTGCGCCAGTTGCCCCTCCGCTGCCGACAAGGCTGCGCGTGCCCCGGCAAGGCGGGCCTCGGCCAGTGACACATCGGTGCGAGTCACTTCTCCAACCTCGAAGCGATCGCGTGCCGCCCGGAGCTGTTCTGTGATCACGCGGACATTGTTCTGTCGCAGTTGCACGAACTCATTCTGCCGCTGGACCTCCAAGTACGCGGTCGCAGCGCGTAAAAGCACCCGTTGTTCGGCCGATATGAGCGCCTGGCGCGTCGCCAGAACGGATTCTTTCTGGACGTCGATACCAATCTTGCTGCGCCCGAAATCGTACAGCAACAGTTCCGCCGCCAGACCGATCGTCGCTTCCGTGTCAGATGATGACCGCGATGCAGTCATGGCACCGGGGGTAAAGCTACGGCCGCGCGAATGGGTCACATCCGCCGACCAGTTGAGAATGGGTCTGAGCGCGGAAACCGCGATCGCCACATCCTCGTCGGCGGCCCTCAGCAATGCGCGGTTTTGCTCGATCAAGCCGTTATGTCGATAGGCCGCCGCCATCGAGTCGATCACCGTTGTTTCGGCATGGGAAACCAAAGGTACGGCTAGAGCAAATGCCGCCGCAGCCACGAGACGCGTCAGGAACCGTCGTTTCAGCCCAATCCAGATCATGCCGACATCGCCTCAATTTCCTTCAACCGATTGCCCTTTCAGAGGGCAAAAGCCACATGTTTCTCAAAACCAGGCAACACCGGCGCTCCCGCGTCGAACGCAACCCGCCAGTTCATCCGACCATCGAGCTTGTATCCGATTCGCACTTGCCCGGTCCCAAATTCGCCATCGAACAGTACCGCCATCCGCCCACCGTCCTTGAGTTGATCAATCAATCCGTCCGGAAGGCAAGCCACCGCTCCCTCGAGGAGGATTACGTCATAGGGTCCGTGCTGGGCTGCTCCTTCAGTCAACGGTCCCTCGTGCATCACCACATTGTCAGCACCAGTCTCGACAAGGTTCGATTGCGCCTCCTTTGCAAGCGGCTTCTGCTCTTCAACGGCCACGACCGCCTCGGCCATGCGTGCGAGCACCGCTGACGAATACCCCAGCCCGGCCCCGATATCGAGCACAAGCTCATCACGCTGGATGTCCAAGGCATCCAGCATCTTCGCCAACGTCCGCGGGTCAAGGATGACCCGGTTTTTGCCAATCTCGATATGCTCGCCCATATAGGCCAATTCACGCTTGTCGAGCGGGACGAACATTTCGCGCGGGACAGATAGCAGGGCGTCGATAATCGGGTATTTCGTGACGTCCGACGGTCGAACCTGTGTGTCCACCATCATCGTGCGGCGCATGGCGAAATCTGTCATCTTCTGAGCCTGTCGGTAGCTGTCGGAATCCTGTTCCTGTGTTCTGACACATCTACGGCGTGCCGGCAATCTCTGCCGCACCAATCACGACAACATAGGTCACTAGCCTTACCCGCAACCGCACCATGCGGGGGCAACCAACATCCTCTTTCGAACGCTCAAATCCCTTACGCGACATCTGGACAAGCCAGACAAAAACCGCGATAAGACCGGCCTAGCACCACGGCTGGCGAGTTGGCGGAGTGGTGACGCAGCGGATTGCAAATCCGTGTACACCGGTTCGATTCCGGTACTCGCCTCCAATAAAATCAATGACTTGCGTCATT
>NZ_JAWLDS010000162.1:0-4177 GCF_041686535.1 Aquicoccus sp.
CAGACCTATGACCGGGTGCTGAGCACCAAGTCCGAACCGACGCTGCTGGCCCTGCTTGCGATCGTGGCGTTCCTGTTTCTGATCATGGGCGTGCTCGATTGGTCCAGGAGTCGCCTGCTCACCCGCCTGGGCGCCAATTTCCAGGATCGCCTCGACAAGCGCGTCTTTCAGGCCATGCTCAAGAAATCCTCGACCGATCACGAGGTCGACGAGAATACCGGCTCGGGACAGCAGTTGCGCGACCTCGAAGCGATGCGGCGCTTTTACGGGTCTCCGCTGTTCGCGGCGCTTTTCGATGCACCCTTTGCACCCATCTTCCTGATCGGCCTGAGCCTTTTCCACCCATATATAGGGATGTTCGCCTTTGCCGGTGGCATGATCCTGATCCTGACGGCCGTGGCGAACCAGTATGTCACCAAAACCAGTTCGGTCAAATCGGCTGTGGCAAGCTACAAGTCGGATCGCTACTGCGACCAGTTGCAGAACGAGGCCGAGACGATCCGCAGCCTCGGGATGCAATCCAACGCCTTCGCGAAATGGGCCGAGGCGCGCAAAAAGGCGCTGGAGCAGAACGTGCGGGCCTCGGATCTGGGCGGGAATTTCTCGGTCCTGTCGCGCGTTTTCCGGTTGTTTCTGCAATCGGCCATCCTTGGCCTCGGCGCCTGGCTGGTACTGCAGGGCGAGATCACGCCCGGCGTCATGATCGCCTCATCGATATTGCTTGGCCGTGCCCTTGCGCCGGTCGAGACCGTCGTCAACCAATGGGGCGCGGTGCAACGGACCAAGCGCGCGTGGGAAAACCTTGCGTCTCTGCTGTCGGAAATCCCCGAAGAGCGCAGCCTGATCGATCTTCCGCGACCCGAGGCCAGGCTCAAGGTGGAGCAGATCACCGTCATGCCACCCAAGAGCACGGTTTCGACCCTCAAAAAGGTCAGCCTCGAGATCGAGCCCGGCATGGCCGTTGGCGTGATCGGACCGAGCGGATCGGGCAAGTCCACCCTGGCACGGGCAATCACCGGGCTGTGGCCGCTTGCCGGGGGCAAGATCACGCTCGACGGTGCCCCGTTGCACCAGTACGACCCCGAGACGCTTGCGCAGTATATCGGGTACCTGCCCCAGCGGGTGACCCTGTTCGATGGCACCGTGGCCGAGAACATTGCCCGGCTGGCCCAGAGTTTCGATTCCGCCCGGGTGGTCGCCGCGGCGCGCAAAGCGGCTGCGCATGAGATGATCCTGGGCCTGCCACAGGGCTACAACACGCCCGTTCACACGATCGGCACACAGCTTTCGGGCGGGCAGATTCAGCGGATCGCACTGGCGCGCGCGCTCTTTGGTGATCCGGTTTTTCTTGTGCTGGACGAGCCGAATTCCAATCTCGACAACGAAGGCTCCATGGCCCTCAACGAAGCGGTCGTGGCCATGAAGGAAGCGGGCGGCGCGGTTTTGATCATGGCGCACCGGCCCGCCGCCATCAAGGAATGTGATTACCTGCTTGTTCTCGAGAACGGTCTCGTCAAGGCATGGGGACCAAGAGAGAAGATCATGTCGGAGATGCTGTCAAATGTCCGTGTCATCCGCAAGACGGTGGCCACGTCCGCCGGGGGTGGGCTGGCATGAGCGCGCGGCCGAGAGGGCGATTTTCGTCACGCCTGCCGTATGTGGTTGGGCTGGGCGCTGTGGCCCTTCTGGTTTTCGGTGCCGTGGGCTGGGCCGTGAATGCGCAGATCGAGGGCGCCGTGATCGCGCCGGGGCAGATCGTGGTGGACCGGAACCGGCAGGCTGTTCAGCATCGGGATGGCGGCATTGTCGACGAGGTGCTGATCCGGGAAGGAGACACCGTTGTCGAGGACCAGGTGCTGATCCGCCTTGATCCGACAGACGCCCTGTCGGAACTGGCCATCGTCGAAAGCCGGCTCTACGAGCTGATGGCCCGGCGTGGCCGTCTCGAGGCAGAGCGTGACGGCGCCGAAGAAATCCGTTTCGATCCCAAGCTGCTCGCCATAAGTGCGACGACCCCGGAGGTCGCCGAGCTGATCGAAGGACAGACACGGCTTTTCGAGGCACGGCGTGAAACCCTGCAGCAGGGCGAATCCCAGATGCGCAATCAGCAGGTGCAGCTCAAGAACCAGATCGACGGCATTGATGCCCAGATGGTTGCAAGCGAGCGCCAGATCGTCCTGATCGGCGAAGAGACAGTCACGCAACAGAGCCTGCTGGATCGCGGGCTGACGCAAACCGCGCGCGTGCTGAATCTCAGGCGCGAGGATGCCCGTTTGTCCGGTCTCCAGGGCGAGCTGGTGGCGCGCCGCGCCCAGGCCATGGAGCGTTATTCGGAGATTGACATCGAACTCCTCGGGCAGAAGGCGCAGCGCCGCGAAGATGCCATCGCCATGTTGCGTGACATCCTGGTCAACGAACTGGAGAATCGCGAAAGACGCGAGACCCTGCTCACCCGTCTGGAGCGGATGGAGATCCGCGCGCCGGTCGCGGGGATCATCTATAACCTGCAGGTTTTCGGCCCACGCTCCGTGGTGACGCCGGCCGAGCCGCTCATGTTCCTCGTTCCCCAGGACCGCCCGCTCGTGATCGAGGCACGCGTGAATGTGGTCGATGTGGACAAGGTCGCGTCACGGCAACCGGTCAGCCTGCGGTTCCAGGCTTTCAGCATGCGCGATACGCCGGACCTCATGGGCGAGGTGATGCGGATCTCTCCCGATTCTTTCGAGGATCAGGCCACGGGTCGTTCCTATTACCGGGTCGAGATCGCGCTTTCGCCAAGCGAGTTGGACAAGCTTGGGCCGGATCAGATCCTGATCCCGGGAATGCCGGTCGACTGTTTCATTCGAACAGGCGAGCATACGCCATTCGCTTACCTGACAGAGCCGCTGATCAATTACCTTTCCCGCGCCATGCGTGAATCCAGTTGATCGCATTCCTGTCGGTACAGGGGCGTGGCGCACGGATGGGCGACCCTTCAATTGCAGAAAGCCAGAGCAGATCGAAAAAGCCCCGGCCAGTCGCATGCTCGACCGAAGAAATTCGCAGCGGGTCTCATTTCCTTTGAAACCCGACCAGAGTCGCAATGTCATTTTGTGAAATTCACTCCGACCCGGTGCGAAACATGAAAATACCTTGCCTGAGGTTGAATTCAAAAACTCCAATGCGTTATTTTCAATATTGTTTCTACCTATAGGGTAGCAAATTTTCGCATTACTGCCCTCAAATGGGGATACTCCGCAAACCCCACGAGTGTTCAAGTCATAGTGAGGCCGACTCATGAGGAATCGGCTCTCTGAATGCCGGCGGACGAGTGCATTCTCAAATCCGGCAACACATTGAACTTTCATTTTTGGGGGTAAACACCATGAGTAAGACATCATTTCAACAAGCGTGGAACCTGGTTGGCGGTTTCACCTGGCTCGGTGGCACACCGAACAGCGACAACGGGGCCTTCGACGACACGACCAACCGGGGCAGGGCTCTGGGTGGCGATGACCACGTCAAGGGAAATTCAAACGACAACGTGATCCATGGGAATGGCGGCAATGACCTCCTTCGCGGGATGGAAGGCGATGATTACCTCTGGGGTGGCAATGGCAACGACATCCTTTTGGGTGACGAAGTCAACGGCCCGGCCGGCAATGACCAGCTGGACGGCGGCACCGGCGAGGATGTTCTGGCCGGCGGCGCCGGTGACGACAAGTTGTATGGCGGCGATGACGACGATCTCCTGATCGGCGGCTCCGGCGACGACTACATGGATGGCGGCTCCGGTAACGACGTCGTCCTTGGCGGTTCCGATGACGACAAGATCAGAGGCGCTCATGGCGATGACGTTCTGGTTGGCCAATCCGGCGATGACAAGATTTACGGCGGAAAGGGCGACGACTTCATGATCGGCGGCGAAGGTGACGATTCACTCTATGGTCAGGCCGGCCATGACGTGATCGCCGGCAATGCGGGCCATGACTATATCAATGGCGGCGGCGGCTGGGACTGGCTGCACGGTGGATCAGGCGACGATACCATTCGTGGTGGCGGCGGTCGTGATACGATCTTCGGCGGCGACGGCGACGACGCGCTTCTCGGCGAGCGCGGCCATGATCTGATCTCCGGCGGTGACGGCGAAGACAACATCCAGGGCGGCGCGGGTGACGACACGATCCATGGCGGCGAC
>NZ_JAWLDS010000163.1:0-4102 GCF_041686535.1 Aquicoccus sp.
AGGGGCTGTCGCGCGGGTCCCTGCGGGATGTGTTCCTGGCCTGGGCAAGAGCCAACCCGCAAAGACTGGACGAGCCGGCCATCGAAGGGCTGGTCCGTGCCGCAGTCGCAAAATTCCCCTGCAAGCATTGAGGAAAAACGATGACGGATTGTGACATGGTCCGGGGCAAGACATGTATCCGGACCAGCCGGGCAGCACTCCTGGGGCTGGTCATGATCAGCGCAGTCGGGCTGAGCGCCTGTGAAAATGCTGGCCGGACCGCAGCGGTTGGTGCGGCAGCTGGTGCCGCCGGAAGCGCCACGGCAGCTGCAATCCGAGGCGACGACGTGCTGGAGAACGCCGCCGTCGGCGCAGCCACCGGTGCCGCCGCAGGCTTGGCCGGTTCCTTCGTCGCAAGCTTTTTCTGACAAAAATAACCTCCGGCGGGGCGGTGCATAAGGATTGCAGGTACGAGGGCCAGATGCGTCTAGAGCCGGCAAGTTAACTCCTGAAGAGGGCATTCACCGCTTAACTGACATGCGTAACCAATTAGTTCACCCTGAACAACGCCTTCAGGCCGTGATTTGCAGTGCCTGAGGGCTGCCAGTACCCCGCGTGAACCTTGGGAGAAGTGCAATCAGCCGGATGAACTGGCACAAAAGGATCCTCAAGTGGCGCAGGATCATGCGGATGTTGTGACCGCATCCGCACAGGACCGCGAAGAGGGCGTCGCCGGTCGTTCCCTTGAGGGGGCATCGGGTCAGGCGGCCGTCGGTCTTCATGTGGCCGATCATCGGCTCGATCGCGCTTCGTCGTCGCAGCAGTTTCGCGATCGCCCTTGTGACGCCGCGCCTCGCACCGCTGATGAAGACCTTCACGGTCTCGATGCCATGGCCGCGGTAGCCGCGATCGACGAAGGCCATGTCCGGGCGCCGGTCGGTCAGGATCTCCACCTGTTCCAGCGCCTCGTGCAGGGTGTGGCCGTCGTAAGGGTTGCCTGGCATTGCCCGCATACCCACCACGAAGCCGCCTTCGGTTGTGGTGGCGACAGTGACCTTCGTGCCGAACTCGTAGCGTTTGTGCGCCTTGCCCTTGGAGATGCAGTCCACGGCCGGTTCATGCAGGCTGTAAAGCTTCTTGCGGTCCTTCGGCTTCTGCGCCAGCAGCCGGTTTACCAGCGCTGTCAGCTCGGTGATCTGGTCTTTCAGCGGTCCCTCGGCCACCTTGTCCATCTGTCGCTCGATGTCGCGCAGCACGCGCCCGGTATAGCCCTTGAGACGGCGCAGGGCCTTGCGCATCCGTTTGAATTGCCGGGCATGGGCGTAGCGGCCGACCTGACCGCAAAGCCGGGGGCCGAGGCGGTTGTAGTTCTGGCGCAGGTCGATGCCAGCCTCGCGGGCCAGCCCGACGAGTTTGCGCCGTGCCTTCTCGTAAAGCCGGGCATCGGTGGGATGCGCGATGTTCTTTTCCATCACCGTGGTGTCGACGGTGACCTTCTTCAGGTGGTCGTCCTGCACCGTCCCGGCGCGCTGCCCAGCCCTGATCGTCTCGGTCAGCAGCCACTCCACGCCTTCTTCACCAATGCGGTTGCGCCAGCGGGTCATCGACGAGGCATCGATCGGCAGGCGATGTTGAAAGAAGGTCTCACCGCAGAAATGCTGCCAGTAAGGGTTCTCTGCCCATCGCGCCACGACAGCTTCATCGGACAGTCGGAACGCATGCTGGAGATAGAAGAGCCCCGCGACCAGGCGGGTTGGCGTGGCCGGACGACCGACCGAGGACGGGAAGAGCTCCGCCCATTCCCGCTCGAACACCTCCCAGTCGATCAGGGCGGCGAGCTTTACCAGTTCGTGGCGCATGTCGATCATCTCGACCAATCGTGCGCGAAGCAGATCATCCTGTTCCGGGGACGGTTTTCTGGGCTTCATATCGCAGCTCGAAATTGCAGGGTTTCAGCCGCAATAATACCAAACGCTGCATCCAAAACCTAAGGAAAACTCTGCATTATGCAGCAAAATCAGCGGGATGAGAGTTGTTCAGGGTGAACCACTTAGCCAAGCACTATGCAATTCTCACAGCGAGAGCTTTCAGGCGCTACCTCTGTAAATGCACCCGAACTTATTTTGCATCTCGCGATGCACTTCTTTTCGAAGTTTTTCAGCTTCGGCGTTTATGATTTCCAATTCGGCAGCCACGACGGAGGAAGCTCTGTCTTGCGACATGCTGGCAATCATGGCCTTTGCTTGTAAACGAGCGCTTTCTACCAGAGCAGGCTCAAAGAACCCATGGGCGGCACGCGCATTGAGTTCTGAATCTTCGGGCGTTTGCCCGACCTCGCAGCGATAGCTCAGCGTGCCTTTGCGGTCCGTCGCTGGAAAAGTGTAATCCGAAGTTTCCGATGCAAACGCTCCGAGACCACCGATGCCGATTGCTGCCGGAAAGTCGTCGGGAACTTCGCAAAGCCCAATCTGCGATTAGCTGCCATTTGCGCATCGCGCAGCATCCGTCAGTTTGGGCTCAAACCGGTCATTCTGACACCGTCCGGGCCAGCTGGCAGTGCACGCCACGTCGCGCATATGACCGCCGCGAACGAGCGCAAACCGGTCACGCTAGCCGACCTGCCCTCACATCCCGCGCACCAGGTGGCCCTCGTAGATCGCAACCAGCTTCTTGACCGCCTCTTCGGGCGGCAGTTCCTCGCTCTCGCCGGTGCGGCGACTGGTCAGCTCTACCACCCCGTTCTTCAATCCCCGCGGCCCCACGGTGATCCGCCAGGGCAGGCCGATCAGGTCCATCGTGGCAAACTTCGCCCCCGCCCGCTCCTCGGTATCGTCATAGAGCGGCTCAAGCCCCGCAGCCGCCATCGCCGCACAGATCGCCTCGCTGGCCGCATCGGCCTGCGGATCGCCGACCTTGAGGTTGACCACGCCCGCATGGAACGGCGTCACCCCCTCGGGCCAGATGATGCCGCGCTCGTCATGGCTCGCCTCTATGATCGCCCCCAGAAGGCGGCTCACCCCGATGCCGTGGCTGCCCATGTGCACCGGCACCGGCTTGCCGTCCGGACCCTGCACCGTGGCGCCCATCGGCTCGGAATACTTGGTCCCGAAATAGAAGATCTGCCCCACCTCGATGCCACGCGCCACCCGGCGGCGCTCTTCTGGCACCCGGGCGAAAACGGCCTCGTCATGGGTCTCGTCGGTGCGGGCATAAAGCGCGGTGAACTCCTCCATCACGGCGCGACAATCGTCAACGCTGTCATAGTCGATCTCGCGCGCGCCAAGGCGAATGTCCGTGACCGCGCTGTCATAGAACACCTCGGACTCGCCGGTTTCGGCCAGCACGAGGAACTCATGCGTGTTGTCGCCGCCGATCGGCCCCGAATCCGCCCGCATCGGGATCGCCTGCAAGCCCATCCGCTCATAGGTGCGCAGATAGCTCACCAAGTGGCGGTTATAGGCGTGCAGCGCGTCCTCCTTGCTGAGGTCGAAATTGTATCCGTCCTTCATCAGGAACTCGCGCCCGCGCATCACGCCGAAGCGCGGGCGGATCTCGTCGCGGAATTTCCACTGGATCTGGTAGAGCGTCAACGGCAGGTCGCGATAGCTGCCCACATGGGCGCGGAAGATGTCGGTCACCAATTCCTCGGCGGTGGGCGTGTAAAGCAGGTCGCGCCCGTGCCGGTCCTTCATCCGCAGCATTTCCTCGCCGTAATCGTCATAGCGCCCGCTCTCGCGCCAGAGGTCGGCGGATTGCAAAATCGGCATCTGGAACGGAATATGCCCGGCCCGCGCCTGTTCCTCATGGACGATGTTCTCGATCTTGCGCAGAACCTTGAAGCCCAGCGGCAACCACGAATAGATCCCCGCCGCCGATTGCTTGATCATCCCCGCCCGCAGCATCAGCCGATGGCTGACGATCTGCGCCTCGGCGGGGTTTTCTTTCAGCACGGGAAGGAAATAGCGCGAAAGTCGCATCATGGGCCTCGTGTGTTCAGGGTCGCCCCCCTCTAGCCGAGAGGCCCGGACCAGACAAGGGGCACAAGCCGAGCGCCCGGCCCTCCCCCCTTGATCCCGCGCCCATATCCCGCAAGGGTTGCGATGGTGCAGGTGAAAGGGTGCGC
>NZ_JAWLDS010000164.1:0-4055 GCF_041686535.1 Aquicoccus sp.
TTCACAGTTCGCGGACAAGATAGTCGTTCGCGTTTCACTCTTTGGCTGGAAAATTGCTGAACTCCAATACGTCTTGCCAGCCGCCCAGGCGCGAGAATACCAGCTCCTGATGTCCGGCCTCGTGAGCACGGTCTTGCGCGTGCGCGAGTTCGAGGCCGACCGTGCCGCGGCCGTAATGATGGGCACGCCCGAAGACCTGGTCTCCGCGCTCGAGCGTTTGGCGAGGATTGCCCCGGACAAGGCGATCAGCAGGATATGGCCATTCTCGATATTCAGCTCCCATCCCGCTTTTGCTGACCGCATCACTAACCTGCGCCGGATGAAAATACCGTCTCGGGACGGCTTGACGCCGCCGCGCCATCCACGGCCCCGACCGCGCCAACACCGCCGGATGACCGGGAATACCCCCGTCCGAGAACACCTGCAGCCAGGCAGGAGGTGTCGCGCCCGGTCCCGAAAGATTGCCCCTTTTGACGCGTAGCACTGTCTTGTCCGTGGCATCGGCTCCATGCGCCTGGGCTACATTCTTCGCCAGGACGAGCCCGACCGTGATATTCTCCGACATGACCGTCCTCCGTTGTGGAATATCGCAGACGCACCTTTGGTGAGTTGATGCCGTCAGAGCTGTCACATCATCAAGGCGGACCGCGAACACAGCTCGGGGCAAAAAACACTTGATTTGCGTGCCTCGTCAGGTGATCTTTAGATAAGACAGCAGGTTACTCGGGGAATGTCGGCCAAGATATTCTGTCGCGCCTCGTCATTCCAATGACCATGCCTGGTATGTTTGGTGGGTTCAGTGGTCTCGGTTAAGCGGTGAATACTCGATTTTTGTCTCAGCTAAAGGCGCACCGCCATCGCTCACTCAAGGGATTGAAGCAATCTGCCTTGATGGAGAGAGCCAGATACGGAAGGGCCAGACGATGCTTCCTTGCAAACCCTCGCTGCGGCCGCGGGCCAACACGTTTTGTGACGGAATCTGGCACGCGGTGCTGGCAGTGGCCTTGGTCCTGCTTGGGGTGCAAACGGTCCATGCACAGGACCAGCCAATTCTGACGGTGGCGATCGCGGGGGTAGACGACCCGAACAATGTGCCGCTGGGGTCGGAAATCACGGTGCGTTGTACCCTGCGCGGTCCGGCGGGCGAGGAGCTGTTCATGCTGCCTGATGGACGCCCGGTGGCTGATCTGGATTGGGCGGTCACCTTGCAGCGCGGTCCCGCTCCTGTATTCGTGGACGGCAATGGAAATCCTGTGGCGACAGGTCCAAGCGCGCGGGGCAGGCTGGAGCAGATCGGCCTCTATGTCTTCGCCTGTATTCCCGCCGACGCAGCGGATGCGGCAGGACTGACCCAGCGTCCGGGCGTGGCGGTGGCCCGTGCGCCCGAAATCGCGACGACGCGCGTTCTGGCGCTGCGTGACGATGTTGACCGTCCGGCCGGCATGTTCGAGCTGGGCAGGCCCCTTCGGATCGTGGCGGCGGCGTTTGCCGAAGACGCGGAAAGCCCCATCGCACTGGATGCCCCGCAGATCCTCGTATATCGCGGCAGAGTCAGCTGCGATGCCGTGTCCCTGACGCCGCTGGGGTTCGAAGCCTTCTCGATCGAAGACACCGCGCAGTGGGTGCGGGGCACGGGTCATGTCGCGGTCTACAGGCCCCGACAGACCGGCGTTTTTACCTTTCGCGTATCACTATCGGGCGGGCAGGGCGCCACCCGATGCGATGCGGTGACCGTCGAAATCGCCGAGGAGGCGATCGCGCCCGAGATCTCGATCTCGTTCCCGCCCGAAGGTCAACTTCAGTGGGATCAGCCGGTTGTTCCCATCGAGGGGTCGATCTCCAAGGCTTCCGAAAGGCTGCGTGATGTGCAGGTGAGCAACGGTCACTGGTCAGTGGCCGCGCGGCTCTCCGATCAGGACGGCCAGGACCGCACAAGGTTTTTCAGTGATCTGCCCTTCGCACCGGGCCTGAACCTGATCACGGTCACCGCGACGGATACCGGGGGAAATTCCCGCCGGGCAGTCCGCGCAGTGGTGATCGGGCGTGACTACAACTCCGTTCATCCGTTCGACGACGATGCCATCATGGGTCGTCGCGAGTTGCGCCTTCAGGCAGGCCGCTCGCTTCTGGTCGATGCGCGGCAGCCGATCGACAGCCTGTTGGAACTCTTGCAGCGCGCGCCGGCGCTTCTGGATCTCGCGGGGTACGATCTGGAGCTTGGGACCGAAGCCGTTGAGGAGACGGCGGTCAGCGACATACTGCCCGACCCGTTCACTTTCACCATCACCTCGGATGTCACCGGGAGCGTTTTGCCGAGGCGCGTTTCTTTTGGCCTCGATCCCCGGTCCGATCGACTGGACGTGATCGTCCGCGCGCCCCTGACCGGCGAGATCGAAGTGGACACGCCTGTTCTCTCCGACAGCTCGGTCAGGATCGGCGGGGCCGTCGAAGTCATCCTGCCCATGAGGCTCACCACGGCCGGCGGATTCAGCGTCGTTCTGACGACAGATGAAATCCGCGTGGTCGATCGACTGCAATTGGACATTCAATCGCCTTCTGAAGATGATGTGGACGCCGCGGTGCGTCCCCGAATACTCAAAACCGTCGAGGAGAAGGTTAAGGTTCTGCTGACCGAGATCGTGGGCTGCACACGTCACGATGACGATCCGCTGAGCTGCCGGCTGGACCAGGTTCCCGAGCCGCCTCTACGCGCGATCGACACCGGGGGCGACCTCATCGAAATCGGCGTCGAGCTGGGCGGGAACTGGCAGGATTTCGGTTTTTCACTGCCCGATCCCGTGAACGCGGACCGAGTGCTGGAAGGGCGCATCGTGCTGAATGTCGGCAACGCCGGTATCGCGAACAGCCGGATCGACACCACCCTTTCGCCTTCGCTTCGTCTGCGCGGATCGGAGAGCGACGGCGCGGTCGAAGCGGCCCCGAACTTTCTGGGCGGACTTCTCGACCTCGACATCGGTGCGACTCTCGACGGGACCACGCGGGACCTCTCCGATCCCGACCTGCTGCGCGTATTCGGCTCGGGCAACCGGGATCTTCAGGGCGTGATCCATCTGAACCTCCTCAATCAGGTCGCTGCGGAACTCTTTGCCGCGGGTGTGTTCCAGGCCGATCTCAATCTCGCCGAGACGATTGTCGCCGCGGACTTCTTCGACACCGAAATGGAGACAGCGAAGGCCGCAATCGCGCTCATAGGCTCGCGACTGCGGCTGCGACTGCTGGCGCCGCCGCGCCTGACGCACTACGGCGAGGCGGGCGGCCTGTTCATTGAATCCGGGCCAGTCGAGGTCGAGTTCGACATGACTGATCGGTATGACAGCAAGATCGTTCTGCGCGGTGGCGTGATCGCCCGTGCCAATCTGGCCTCGGCCCAGGGCGGGCGCGCGGTGCAGATCGCGCTTGCGAACCCGACCGGCTGCTCGCCAAGCGGGACCCGGTTCATGGAATGTGACGGTCACTTCGAGATTGCCGTGACCCAACGCACCGGACTGACCAACACGGGTCCCACGCCATCAGGCCTGGAGCCAGAGCAATTCCAGGAGTTGCTGACCGGGCTTGGCGCATTGACGAGCGACGGTCAGCACCGGTCGGATCATGAGTTCGACCTGTTTTGGCGCGATCTGATCGCGGGCCTGGTCGGCAACATCTTGTCGGACGGGTTCGTCGTTGCGCCGCCGGCCATTCCGGCGCCACGGGTGTCGCTGGGAGACTTCCAGTTGCGTCCCCTGCAGGTTTCCGGGATCGGATTTCACGACCGAACCGATGGTGACGCGGGGGCCGGTGGCTGGCTGGCCTTCGAATTCGATCTGGGTGGTGGTGCGGAGCAGCCCGGTACGGAGTGATCTGCTGACCTGATCAGGAGGGCAAAATGCATCCTTTCCTTCCGGGAAGGATGCATTTCATTGTAAGACTGCATATCTTTTTCAATCGGCACGGCGTTGATGATGTGACCGCCCCCCGACGGCATCAATGTGCCAAGGTGGGTCTATGATGATCCAAAAAGGAGGACGGTCATGTCGGAGATTATCACGGTCGGG
>NZ_JAWLDS010000165.1:0-4036 GCF_041686535.1 Aquicoccus sp.
CGGGTTCTTCGGTGACCTCGCTGCGATCGCCAGGGATGTGCGGGCAGGCAAGATGGACGTGGCACAGACGGCTGCCGGCACGGCAGGTGGCGGACAGGGACCCGAACAGCCCGATGCCGCAGGGTCGGCGCGCTCTGAGACCGATGGCGCCGTTACCACGGCCAACCCCGCTGCAGCACCACCGGGCTGGATGCTCGACCCCAAGGATGAAAGCATGCTGCGCTGGTGGGACGGACAGAGCTTCACCGACCAACGCCGCCCCCGCACCTGAGACGCGGCAAGAGCGGCAGGCCGGGAATGGCACATTGAGTTAGAGGTGTTTTTTCTGCCTATGAGGGCGGCTGAGGCGCGCCGGGGTGTCATCCTGGCGCGTTGCAGGTTTGGTGTCGCCGCCACCGGCAGCGTCACCACGGCAAGAACAAGCCACGACGCGGAAATCACGCCAGCCGCCAGGGATCTGATAGGCGGCGAGCGGACGTGCTTGCGTTGGTTGAACCATGGGGGGGTTCCTTTCGACGATAGGCAGCCTGTCTTTCACGCCCAGTTCTTCCGGACGGAGTTGGTGGAGCAGCAATGTGTCAACATGCGAAGCTGAAGCCATGTCTTTGGGAGTTGCAACCATGTTGCCGACCACTTGCGCCACATGGTGCGCGCTCGTCATCTTTCTGGCCCCGGGCAGGCTCGGCGGGCCAGCCGCCGCCGATGCGGATGGGCCGGATGCGTGGCGTGTCGTCGATGTCGCGCCCGACGATGCGCTCAACGCCCGCATGGGGCCGGGGACGCGCTACAAGGCTGTCGGGACCTTCGCGCACGACGCGCGGGGGCTGCTCCAGATCACGTGCGTCCCGCTCTTGTCGGGAGGGATCTACTATTCCCTGACCGACACGGAGCGCGAAAACCTGCCGCCGTGCGCCTGCGGATGCAGGATAGTAGCCCGCAAATCATCCGCATCGAACACGAGGCGCGGCAGGTCGAGTGATCTGCGAACGCCGTCACCAGCCCGGCGGACGTCCCATATCGAGGTCGCCATAGGAAAAGGTGATCACGCTTCCATCGTCGAGCGGCAGGCGAACGACACGGCGCCGCGCATCGTAAAGGATCGTGCCCGAATAGGTCACGGCATCCGCGCCGCTCTGCAATCGCACGCGCAGACTTGCGCAGCCCGTCCCGCCATCCGGGCAGGGGGCGTCCAGATCGAACGAAGCGTCGTCCTCCATGCCCAGCCGGGCGCGGTTGGACAGCATCCGATCCCAACCGAGCGCTTCGACAAGGTATCGCGGCATCCGCGCCATGTAGAGGCTTTCATCGACTTCTCCCGGATCGAACAAGTCCATCGGCCCGGCCTCTTCGGGACCGCCACGCATCATCTCGCCCATATGGCTGGGAAATTCGACCCAGCCCTGGCCGCCGGGATCCAGCATCGCCATGCGATCCGTGCCGATATAGGTGGCCCCGGGTCCGGGGTGATCATATTCGGTGAAATCGCCGTTCGGCGTATGCGTCATGGTAAAGCCTTCGGGCGAAACGGTCATGCGCACCTTGCAGCTTTCCGGCGCAGGGGTCGGGGCCTCGTCCACCGTCTGCGGCTCGCCGTCCCGCGGCGGTCGCGCGACCGGACCCAGTTCCTCCCACGCCTGCGCCATAGCCTCGGCCCGGCTCGCCGGTCCTGATCCGTTGACGCGGCCGATGACCGACCGTTCGATCCGGTTTGTCCGGATGTCGATCAGGTTGACCTGAACCAGGGTCAGCTCGGCCTGTTCGGGGCTGAGGACGCTGACCTTGAGGTTGCGCGCGGCCTGCGTGCCCCGCGGCATCGGCGAGAGCGGTGCGCAGGGATCGAACGCGTCGGTCCTGGTCTGCGCGTCGGTGTCTTCGAGGATCGAAAGCGGCAGAACGTGCCCGTCGTCATCCAGAAAAGCATAGACCTCCGCATGGCGGGCATCGGAGCCCGCGGGTGTGTCGCTCTGCCGTGTTCCCGGCAGAGTCCGCGGCGCGTGCAGGTAGTCCCCGGCCGTCGCCTTGGGCAGCCCAATTGTATCGGCGACAAGCCCGACGACCTCTTCGCGCAGCGCGGTGTCGATTTGAAGGGATGTGTCGGTGTTACCGCCGCCGGCCTGGGCAAGATGCACGGTGTCGCACCCGGGCGCGGTGCAGGACGGCGATGCGTTCCGCGCCGCACCGGGCGTGCCCGTCTCAAGGGCCGCATCGGGTAGTCCACCGACAGGGGTGAGTTGCAAGGCGGCGGCAAGGGAAAGGTGCTGTAGAAGCATTCGGGATGTCTCCTTGGTCTTGTTCGATTGAATCCTCGCACGTGCCGGGCGATCTCCCCGCCGCGCGGTTCATTCGCCACGGCCCTGCAAGCCAAGGCCGAACCGAAGCGTCACCGGAATGGCCTCGACCCGCGTCTGCGGCAGGGTGACCTCGAGGTCGACGGCATCGCGCGGTCCGGCGATCACCAGGTTCGCCTGCGGGTTGGAGGGCTCAGGCGCGGCGCCGCCGGTCAAGGCCTCGACACCCGAGAGACTGCCGTCGCGCATCGCGCACAGGAGTTCGAGCGGTTCATCCTCGGGCCTTTCGCGGCGCTCGTCGCGGCAGGTCATGCGCGCGCCCTCGACATCCACATCCACGCCCCACCCCGGAACTTCAGAGAAATCGACATCCTCGATCAGAACACTCCGCGTGCCGTCGTCCATGACGTCGATATCCAGTTCCATCCCGATCTCGAGCCGCGTGGCATCCGGATGTGGAATTCCGGGCAAGAACACCGGCACGCGAAGCCACCCCTTTTCGGGGTTCTGGCTGATCTGGTGGCGCATAAAATAGCCCTCTTCCTCGAAATTCCGATCAAAGGGACCTTCACCGGCCATAAGATCCTTGCCCGTGTCGTCGCTTGCGCGCGTCACGCGTGCGCTGTCGGCAAGCCCCGAAACCCCGGGGTGCTCGATCGCCAGTTCAATCGCCGTATAGGGATTGGCCAGATCGGCAGAGGGCGCCGGATCGTTCAGACTCAGGACTTCCAGATAGACCTGGGGCTCGCCTGCCGCCTGCACAGGCATCGCCAGGACCAGGGCAGTGAGCAAGGGTCGAATACTATGTTTCATGGGTCAATCCCGCATAATCCAGATCCACATCCGGCCTTCTGGGGCCGCGCTTGCGATGCCGACGTGTCAATCCTGTGCCAAACGCCAGCCCCGCGACACAGGCGAACACGTGCCACGACGGCCCGCCCGGCGCCCCGTCCAGATGAAGGGGGTCAGGGCTGCGTGCGGCCTTCGCTTCGGGGCGGAGCGTAGCAGCGACAGCCCGGTCAGTTCGAAGCGCATGAAGGAAAAGCTCGACGTGGCCGGCATCATGCCCATCAGTCCGAGGCGCGGGTTTGAAGGATTCTACTATCGCCGGTGTGACCTGAGAGGGTTTTCTGGCGGGCGAACCAGCCGCACCGCGTCACGCTTCTCCGCCCGCTCTTCGCGGGCGGCTTTTTATGGGCTCGGGGGTGACTTCGATGGCAGGATTATGGGGGTGCAATGAAAGAGGGAAACCGGTAAGGCTTTTAGCAATATCGTTTAATTACAGTGAATTAAAAGATTCTGATAGAGCAGGCATGGGGGAATTTACAATGTATCTGTCAGCGGGTCTGGGACAACTTCAGGGTTGCTCGCAGGACGTTGCGATGGGCTTCGGTCAGCTTGACGGTCTCTTTTCCATGGCGCTGGTCAGCTGCGCCCATGCCCCGGCATCTCCTGCCAATCCGAGGCGAATCCAGCTTTCGGAATAGGGGAAAATCCGGCTCCAGACCTTATGCGCGGCCAGGGTCTCCTGTGCGGCAACGGCGTTTTGCGTGGCATAGGTCCGAAACAGTGGCGTGCCCCCCACCAGATGCCAGCCTGCGCGGGCGGCCATTTCGTCCAGTTTCCTGGCGCCAGTGCGCAAGGTCTCTGTCATTTGCTTTTGCCATGAATAGTCCGTGAGCGCGAGGCTCGCAATTTCGATTGCGGGGCCCGAGACGGGCCAGGGGCCAGCTTGCTCGGCTAGACGC
>NZ_JAWLDS010000166.1:0-3997 GCF_041686535.1 Aquicoccus sp.
GCGCAGCGGCTTCGTGAACAGTATAGAAGACACGTTGTGGCAATCCCATTGGTAGATTCCTCTCGTTTGCGTGCCGCTGGCCGGATCAGGCAGGCCCGGTCAGCGGCAGTTTCACACTCTTGTCAGAGACTTGGATGTTTGAGAGCGCATGCTCCGTGAGCAAAAATCCCGCCTCGAGAGCTGACCTAGAGCGCCTGTGAGATCAAAGCCCTTCCCAGATTTTCGGCTGCTGATTGAAGATCACCTGACATGTCTCCTACGAGTTCGGCAAGTTTACCGGGTGGCTGAAATTGCCGCGGCGCGGCCTCGGGTCGGGGTGCCCACGGGGTACCTCTTTGCACGAAGTCATAGGCGAGTTCGCGGTCGAGGAGCGCTCTGCAAGACACATGTTCCGCCAGTTCGAAGACCTGTTTCCCGGGGTGGAGACCCGGGACGATGGTGATCGGCGACGTTGGTGAACCCTGTCGTCGCGTCCGACGCGCAGACATTTGGGCGCGGGGCTCAGAACTTCACAGCCAGTGACTGGCTGTAGATGGCGTGGCACCCGAGGTCATCTTGATGCGGGGCGGAATTGCCCTGGCTGAGCCCAGTCACAGCGGCCGTTCGCCATGCCGTTCTCGGGCGGCAGTAATGCGCAGGGAACCGAATTTTGCAAACCCTTGACCGGCGAGCATCCGGCAGCGGCACAACTGGCTCTGAGCCGACAATCGCTTCCGCCGTATTCTGCGGGCTGGCAGTCTCCACATTGCCAATTAGCCCGTAATCCGGAACGATGCGCCGCTTTCGATGCGGTTACTGTTACGCTACAGAACGTAGAACGATAGCGGGGACTTGAAGCGATTGGAAAATGAGGGGTCGGAGAAAAACTTGAAGCCATCGTCATCAAGGCAAAACGCGCCGGGGCCCGATCTTCGGGGCATCTTGCAGCGCCTGAGAGCGGCCTGCCCATCCTTGCCCCCAAAGAGCCGGCGTGTGGCAGAGTATGTCAGCTCCAGACCGCATGATGTGGTGCATATGTCGGTTACCCAGCTTGCCGAGGCCACGGGCGTCAGCGAGGGCAGTGTCGTGGCGCTTTGCCAGCAAATGGGGGCGCGCGGGTTCCAGCAGCTCAAGATCGTGCTTGCGCAGGAGCTGGTCAGTGCGGTGCAGTTCATCCACGAGGATCTCGAGCGTGGCGACGAGACCGAAGCCATTGTGCAGAAGATATTTGCCAGCAACGTGCAGGCGCTCGAGGACACGCTCGGCGCGCTTGACGGCGCGCAGATGGCACGAGCCGTCGAGGCGATCCTCGGCGCGCGCCGGGTTGAGCTTTACGGGATCGGCAGCGCCGCGCCGGTTGTCGAGGATGCGTATTACCGGCTCCTGCGGATAGGGGTGGATGCACGGGTGGTGATCGACAGCCATGTTCAGGCGATCAGCGCGGCGCAGGCGGGCCCCGGCGTAGTCACGCTGACCGTGTCGCATTCCGGCAGCACGCACGAGACTCTGGCCGCCACACGGCTTGCCCAAGAGTCCGGTGCAACGACCATCGCCATCACAGGCTATGGCCGGTCGCCGATCATCAAGTTCAGCGATATCGTGCTGACGACCATGGCGCGCGAGACCCGTTTTCGGACAGAGGCGATGACCAGCCGCATTGCACAATTGGCCATTGTCGATGCGCTTGTCGCCTGCGTCGCGATGCGCGATTACGACCGCGCGCTGGATACGATCACCCGCACCTTCGACACCCTGTCGATCAAGCGGCTTTAGCCAATGAGGCGATCAAGCAGCGTGCTCGGATCGCGCGCCACGGCGTCACGGTGCGCGCCGATCAGCAAGCTGGACATGCCCAGCGCCTTCGCACCGGCGGCATCGGTCTCGGGATTGTCGCCGATCATCACCGCCTCGTATGGCGCAAGGGCAAGCCTGGCGAGGGCCACTGTGTAGAGGTGCGACTGCGGCTTGCCGATGATCGTTGAGCGAACCGGACCAGCGCAGGCGGTGATCGCGGCCAGAAGCGCGCCGGTCTCCGGCACTTGCGTGCCATCCGCGCCCGGATGTGTCAGGTCGGGGTTGGCCACGAAAAACGGCGCGCCGCGGCGCAGCAGGTCGCCTGCGCCGCGCAGTTTTGTGTAATCAAAGCGCGTGTCGCGGCAGAGAACGACGATATCGCCGTCCTCGGAGCTGGGATGAAGCCCAAGTGCGCGTGCGTGATCCGTCAACACTTCACTGGCCATAAGGAAGATCCGCGCCCGAGGATGCCGCGCGGCGATCAGGCGCAGGGTCTCTTGCCCGGCCAGCACCAACCGATGCGGTGGAACCGATAGGCCGAGATGGGCGAGGCGCCCGCTCAGACTCTCGCCGGTGTCGGTGGAATTGTTCGAGGCAATCACGAAGCGACCCGCGAAGTGGTCCAGCAGACCTGCGGCACCGTGCATGACGTCGCCTTCGCGGATCAGGGTGCCGTCAAGATCGAGTATCGCCCCTCTGGCGGAAGGCGCGCCGTCAGAACGGAAAGGTCTTACCCGATTCATGCCTGCACACCGACCTTCAATACTTCGCTCCATTTGCTAATTGATATTTGTTCAGTAATCTAGAAATATTTACTGATCCAAATTCATACGACTGTCACAGACTCGACGTAAGCAAACCCCAACACCTTGCTGGGGGCAGATGTGCTTCGAATTACCGACCTGACCAAAAGCTTCGAGGGGACCGTGGCGCTTGACGCGGTGAACCTGACCATTGCGCCGGGCGAAATGGTTGCGGTAATTGGACGGTCGGGCGCTGGGAAATCCACGTTTCTGCGCAGCCTCAATCGCCTCAATTCGCCAAGTTCTGGCACCATACAGTACGAGGGCATCGCGGTCAGCGGCCTTACCGGGCGGGCCTTGCGCGAATGGCGGCGCAGTTGTGCGATGATCTTTCAGCAGTTCAATCTCGTGGGGCGCATGGATGTGCTGTCCAACGTGCTGATCGGCCGGGTGAGTTATCACAGTCAGTTGCGCAGTTGCCTGAAGCTTTACACGAAGGCCGAACGGACGCTGGCCATCATGGCGCTGGATCGGGTGGAGATGGCAGATTTCGCGCTGCAGCGGGCGGATACGCTGTCGGGCGGTCAGCAGCAGCGCGTGGCGATCGCGCGCGCCCTTGTGCAGGAACCGCGGATCCTGCTTGCCGACGAGCCGATCGCGTCGCTCGATCCGCGCAGCGCGATGCAGGTCATGCGCCTTCTGCGCGACATCAACCAGCAGGACGGCATCACCGTGATCTGCAACCTGCACACACTGGACACGGCCCGCGGCTATTGCGACCGCATCATCGGTATGCGCGCCGGCCGGGTCGTTTTCGACGGCCCATCCACCGATCTCGACGCCCGAACCGCGCGCGAGATTTACGGCACCGATGACGACAGCGCGGCCTTTGACGAGGCCGTCACCTCGACCGCCATGCCTGAAAGGCTGAGGGCGGTGGCCACGACCTGAACCCATCCAACCTATCCAACAGGAGTCTTCAACTCATGCTTACCTTTACCAAACGCATCGCCATCGGCGGACTTGCCCTCGGGGTCGCTGTGCCTGCAGCAGCCGCAGACTGGCAAGAGGACTACCCCACATTCCGCTACGGCGTTCAAAGCGTCGAGACGCAATCCGCCGCCATGTCCCGCTACGAGCAGTTCGGAGAGTACGTGCAGGAGAAGCTGGGCGTCGATCTGGATCTCTATCTTGCCTCGGAATATTCCGGCGTGATCCAGGCTATCGCCGCCGGGCAGATCGAGGTGATGGATATGGGGGCAAGCGGCTACGCCGCCGCCTGGATCGAGACCAATGGCGGGGTCGAGCCGCTGGTCGTGCCGCAGGAAACCGACGGGTCCATCGGATACTACTCGGTCATGTTCGTGCGGGCCGACAGCGACATCCACTCTTTCGAGGACACTGAGGGGCGCAGCTTTGCCTGGGCGGACCCGAATTCGTCGTCGGGATATCTGTTCCCGCTCGTCAGCATGCGTGATCGT
>NZ_JAWLDS010000167.1:0-3860 GCF_041686535.1 Aquicoccus sp.
ATGTTCGTACAGGAGCAACTGGCGCTCTTTTACTGGATGCGCTTCGGTTCGGGCATCGCCGTCGTCCTGGGGGCGCTGCTCTTCATCTACGCGGTGTTCGTGCCGCGCCGTGAAGTGATCTCGTCCGAACCTTCGGTCGCAGCGGAGTGAGCGAGATGAATGGCACTTTCCAACCGGGGAAGGGGGCGGCGGACGCCCCCTTCTACCTGCCACAGAGCGACGAGATCTCGATCTTTACCGCCGCCCATGAAAACGACCTGCCGGTTCTTCTGAAAGGGCCGACAGGCTGCGGCAAGACACGCTTTGTCGCCCATATGGCCGCGCGCCTTGGCCGGCCGCTGCATACCGTGGCCTGCCATGACGACCTTTCGGCCGCCGACCTGATCGGGCGCTACCTGCTCAAGGGCGGCGAAACCGTCTGGGTCGACGGGCCGCTCACCCGCGCGGTGCGCGAGGGCGCGATCTGTTACCTCGACGAGGTGGTCGAGGCGCGCAAGGACGTGACCGTGGTGCTGCACCCGCTGACCGACGACCGGCGCATCCTGCCGATCGACCGCACCGGCGAAGAGATCGAGGCCGCGCCCGGCTTCATGCTGGTGGCGTCCTACAACCCGGGCTACCAGAACTTCCTCAAGACGCTGAAACCCTCGACCCGCCAGCGTTTCATCAGCCTTGAATTCGCCTTCCCCCGCGCAGAGCACGAAATCCCCGTGGTTGCGCGCGAATCGGGCCTCTCCGAGGAGCGCGTGAAACCGCTGGTGCGGCTTGCGAACAAGCTGCGCGATCTCAAGGGCCAGGACCTCGAAGAGGGGGTGTCGACCCGCCTCGTGGTCTATGCCGCGACACTCATCCGACAGGACATGCCGGTCGAACGCGCGATCCGCGTCGCGATGATCGAACCGCTGACCGATGATGCGGATGTCAAGCGTGGGCTCCTCGATCTTGTCACCGCCGTTTTCGGGTGAGGCCGGTGATGGGCAGGATCGACATCGAGCCATGGGAACCCGAAGAAACCATCGGGAAACTGTGGCACGCCTATGCCAGCCGTCTTGACGCCCCCGGCGTGCACGATGGAGCCCGTGTCGACCTTTCCGAGGTCGCAGGGCGGCTGGCGGTTCTTTTCCGTGGTCTCGGCGGCGATCCGTCGGTCGAGATCAAACACGTGTCCGAGGAACGCTCGAACCACCGCCTGTCATGGCTGCGGCGCCTCGGCACCGACGAGGAGCGCCTGCCCCGCGCCTCGTTCGACGGGGCGAGCCTGCGCCTGCCCGAAAGCCTTGCCGTCTTTCCCGCGCGCGAGGCCAATGGCGCGCTCTACCTCTGGCTTGGCGCCTGCGCTGCCTTTGCCGGGCCGGGCCGCGCCACGTTCGACGATCCGCTGGCCCGCGATCTGGCCGCGCTGGCCGACGCGCAGGACATGGTGGCCGCGACGCTGGAACAAGCACCGGGTTTTGCCGCGCTCTACCGTGATCTTTGCGCCGGAGTTCTGGCCCTGCGCCCCCGGCCCCAGCTTCCACCGGTCGAGGCGGCGGTCGAGGCGCTGATCCGTCATATCCTCGGCGACGAGACGCCCCTTTCGACCCGCGTCGTCGCCCTCGAGACGGCGATGCAGGCCCGCGATTTCGATACCCTGCGCGCGCCGCGCGGCTATCGCGCCCCGCGCCCCGTACCGCTCTGGCCCGATCTGCGCGGCATGGATACAAGCCATGCCAGCGCGGTCGAGACCCGCGACGCCGAATCCGACCCCGACAGCCCCACCGACGAGTCGCACGACGGCAAGACCCGCCGCGCCCGCCGCCGCAAGGCCGACGAGGTCGACCGCACCGACAGTTTCATCCTGCACAAGTTCGAGGCGATCCTGAGTTGGGCCGAGTTCATCAACCTCAACCGCCGGGTCGAGGACGATGACGACGACAGCGCCCGCAAGGCGGCCGACGACCAGGACGAGATCGGCCTCGGCCAGATTTCCCAGGCCCCCGCGACACGGCTCAAGCTGCATCTCGACCTCGCCCCCGAGGACGTGAACCGCGAGGCGCTTTCCGATGTTCTCACCTATCCCGAATGGGACATGCGGACAGGCCAGCACCTGCCCGCGCATGTTCGCGTGCTCGTCTCTCCTGTCGAGCCCGAGGATGACGCGCCCCCGTTTCGGGACGACCCGCGCGCCGCCGCGCGTATCCGCGCCGTCAAGCGACAGTTCGAGGCCCTGCGTCCCGGGCGCATACTCACGACAGGACACCTCGACGGCGACGATCTCGACATGGAGCGCATGGTGCGCGCGCGGGTCGATTTTTCTGCAACAGGCGAAGGCGACGACCGGGTCTGGATGCAAACCCGGCGCGAACGGCGCGATCTGGCGGTGTCGATCCTGCTCGACGTGTCGCGCTCGACCGAAGGGCGCGTGACCGGGCATGGCGGCGAAAGCCGCAGCGTGATCGAAATCGCCCGCGAGGCGCTCAGCGCGCTGGCCGGCGGGCTCGATTCCTGTGGCGACGATTTCGCGATCAACGCCTTTTCCTCACTGAAACGCCAGCGGGTCTGGCTGCATCAGGTCAAACGCTTCGACGAACCGATGGGCCCCCTCATCGACGCACGCATCGCCGCGCTCAAGCCCGGACATTACACGCGGCTCGGGGCCGCCATCCGCCATGCCAGCGCCGAGTTGCACCAACAGGCGCGCAAGCGCCGACTCCTGCTGGTCATCACCGATGGCAAGCCCAACGACCTCGACCATTACGAGGGCCGCCACGGCATCGAGGACAGCCACATGGCCGTGCGCGAGGCGCGCCGCATCGGGCAATCGGTCTTTGGCATCACCGTGGATCGCGACGGCAAGTCATGGTTCCCGCGCATGTTCGGACAGGGCGGTTATGCGCTCTTCCCGCATCCCGACCGGCTCACCCGGGCGCTGCCCCAGATCTACCGCCAACTGGTGGGCGCATGAGCCAGCGACCTGACGATCCCCCCGGCCTGCTCGACGAGTTGCCGGGCGAGGTGATGATGTGGGTGCTCATCATCTCCGAACTTCTGGTCTTTGGCGCGGGGCTCGTGGCCTTCATGGCAATGCGCCTCACTGATCCCGCGGGCTTTGCCGAGGCACAGGCCCATCTGCATCGCGCGGGGGCGGCGATCAACACTGTCGTGCTTGTCACCTCGGGCCTTCTGGCCGCTTGGGCCGTGCGCGCCGCCGAAGCCGGGCATGAGCGGCGCAAGCGCGCGCTTCTGGCCGTGGCGATGGCGCTGGGGGTGGTGTTTCTGGTGATCAAGGGCATGGAATATGCCGACAAGGCCAGCCAGGGCATCGGCATCGAGACGAATACCTTCTTTACCTTTTACTACCTGCTGACCGGCTTTCACGCCGCGCATGTGATCGCGGGCGTCGTGCTTCTGGGTCTCGTCGCGGTTCTGCGCGATCCGCGCGCCACCGAGACCGGGGCAGCCTTCTGGCACATGGTCGACCTGGTCTGGGTGCTGCTCTTTCCGGTGATCTACCTGATCCGATGACACGCGATCCGCTCATGAGGGCCTGGTTTTGGCTGGGGGCGCTGTCATTGGCGGGCGCGCTGATCACCCGCGCGCCTGATGTTACCGGGCTGGCCGTCGTGATCCTTGGCCTTGCTTTCGCAAAGGCGCGGCTGATCCTGCATCACTATCTCGGGCTGGCCGGAGCGCCCTCGTGGCGGCGCGGCTTTGACATGGTGGTGGCGGGGTTCTGCCTGCTGCTGGCCGCGCTGGCCCTGCTGGCCTGAGGCCCGATTCCACGCGCAGATTCGCCCCCGAAACCTGTAACACCGCTCACGCGCGGGTCAGCGCGGGGGGCCTGGCGGCCGGGTGCGGGGGGCGGACCGGGGGGGCGGGCG
>NZ_JAWLDS010000168.1:0-3848 GCF_041686535.1 Aquicoccus sp.
GCCATCGTCGGCTTCACCGCAGGCGGCTGGACCACCGGCAGCCACGCCAACCACGTGGCACAAACCATGGCCGGTGAACGGGTCATGGCGACGATGGTCCCCTGTCTGCGTCGAGCGTTCCCAGGCGGATCCGGCGCGTGCCGCGCATCTTGCCACGATCCGGCAAGCGACGGGCACGGGCAGGCGCGATGCGCGGATGGCGACCGGCTGGGCGACCTTGCCCGAAATGTCATTGCCTGACCGCACTCTCGCAGCCGCGTGCCTGACGGCGCTCGAACTGCCAACCAGTTGATCCCGACCCAAGCCGAGAGGACCGATGCCTAAAGAGACCAAGCGTGACAATGCCGAAAAATCTGCGCGCTGCGTGGGCACCTCCGGCTTCTGTCGCTGGGTGTTCCGCGCCGCCAGGTGGGCAAACGCCCGCTTGCGTTCGGCGCCTTCGCCTTTCGACGCCGCCAACATGAAATCGGCCCATGGCCCAGCCCCTGAAAACGAACAGATTCACGAACGCAACGGTATCTGGGTCGTCACGATCGGTGGCGTCTGGCACGGTGACTACACCGCGCGCGAACACGCTGTCGCCGCGGTCGCATCGTCCAGCCCACGTTCAAGGTGACGCGGCGAAAGCCTGTCGGCTGCCCTTGGCCGATCCACACACTCACGCCGAAACGAAAGGACGCACATGACCGACCCGATTTGCAAGACAACGGTCTCATTCGCGAAACCGTTCAGGATTTCGGGCCTTGACGAGTTGCTGCCAGCCGGTGACTACGATCTCGAAACGGAAATCCAGGCGCCGCCAGACCACCTGAACCCGGAACGGTGGAAGGCTTCTGTGATGGTGCAGTTGCACGCGCGCAGGTCTCATCCGGGCCTGTCACGCAACCTGACCGTGCCGCTTTCCGCGCTGGATCATGCCTTGACCCGCGACGGACAGCCCGCCAACGCACTGGTTGATTTCCTTGTCGAGGAAATGCTGGCCGATCCCATGATTCGGCTCGTGATGACGGCCGACCGGGTCTCGGAAGCCGAAATCCGCCAAATCTACGCGCAAGGCAACCTTGCAGGCTGTCCCGAAACTGGTGGCGATCATGGCGGCAGCCACAACCAGCCAAGACTGGATCGGCAGGTCGCCGCTGCGGTCCAGGTCGCAGAGAATGAAGGTATGCCGCAACGACATGCGGTTTCGCAGGAGGTCTCATAAAGGGCGTGGCGTTACATCATCCAACCGCAATCAAGGACGGCATGCACCTCCTCTGCCGGGAATACGGGCCATGTTGATCAGCCTCGGATGCCGTCTCGACTTCCATTTTCCACAACCGACACCGCTTATTGCGATGCTGACGGTCCATCAGTCCCGTTTCAGCGATCTGCTCCGGCAGGATGGCCTTGTCCTTGCTCCCGGCGTCCCGGCCGAAGGCTACCGGGACGGCTTTGGCAACTGGTGCATACGCATGGTCGCCCCGGCAGGAGATTTCATGCTGTCCACCAACGGGGTCTTTCGTGATGCCGGGCTGCCCGACCCGGTGGCACCAGAGGCGCGCCAGCATGAGGTGCAGGATCTGCCCTTCGACACGCTCGTCTATCTATTGGGAAGCCGCTATTGCGACACCGATCTGCTGTCCGAACAGGCTTGGCAGATCTTTGACAAGGGTCCGACCGGCTGGGCGCGCGTCCAGGCAATCTGCGACTTCGTTCAGGCCCATGTGACCTTTGGCTATCACCACGCAAAGGCCACGCGCACTGCCTCGCAGACGCTTGCCGAGGGCGTGGGCGTATGCCGCGACTTCGCGCATCTGGCGATCGCGTTGTGCCGCTGCTTGAATATACCCGCGCGCTATTGCACCGGTTACCTGAGCGATATCGGCGAGCCGCTGCCCCATCCGACCGGTGATTTCGCCGCCTGGATGGAGGTTTACCTCGATGGCCAATGGCACCTTTTCGACCCGCGCAACACCGCGCCCCGCTTCGCACGGTTTCTCGTCGCGCGGGGCCGCGATGCCGCCGATGTGCCCCTGACACAAACCTTCGGATCGGCAACCATGACCGGTTTCCTGGTCTGGACAGAAGAAACAGACCCGAAAGCCACCGCGGGTTTGGCAACATCCCCGGCGCCCGAAACGCTGGGCATTCATCTACCAACATTCACCCGGCTGACCACGCGCAAGGAGCGCAAACCATGACCAAAATCCATTCGGAGATCTTCACACCCAAAAGAGCCGCTGGCGATATTGCAACGAAACGCACCTGCCTGCGCTGCAAGACCATCTTCCAAAGCGAAGGGTTCGGAGAACGCATCTGCTCACGCTGCAAGGGATCGGTGGTGTGGAAATCGGCTGTGCCCGCGGGTGACGGCCGCCCCCGCAAGCGTTGACCATGCCGACATCCGCATCACTCACAGAACGGGATACACCTATCGGTTTGCTTTCGTTCCTAAAGTCGGAAATCAGGCATCCAACGCCGATCTGGCTGTCGAATTCGTAAAGGCTGCCGGGGGCACGTCCTGCCAAAAGCATCCCCTCGTTGGCAGCGCAACCGAAGGGTGGCAAAACGGTTGGCCTGTGAAGGCGTATTCCCGAAAACGCCGGATCAAGTCATCGTCAACGAGTGCCTACCCGGCCAAGGAATCGCGGCACATATCGACTGTCGCCCTTGCTTTGGCGAGACAATCGCAATCCTGAGCCTCGGGTCGGCCTGCGTGATGCGTTTTGAGCATCATCCAAGTTCCCGAACGGTTGATCTGGCTCTCCAGCCACTAAGCCTTCTGACCATCTCAGGCGAAGCGCGGCATGCATGGACCCACGCCATACCAGCGCGAAAAAGCGATCTGATCGGCGGTGAAAAACACCTGCGGTCGCGTCGGGTTTCGTTGACCTTCCGAACGATGCGGTTTGAATGGTCAAGGGTTGATCGGCGTTCGGAGCAGTGTGAAAGTCGCGGGTAGCACCGGAGGATGCCGTATGAAGATTGGTCAAATTGTTCGAAACAGCATCCCCGCGATTCTTGAATACTGTGAGACCCAAGACCCGGCAGAAATTGCCCGCCTCCAAGACCCGCGTTATTCGAAAGAGACATTCGACATCAACTATCCATTCTGCAAGCCAGTGGAGGCAATTGGCGAAACAGAACGTGTCCGGTACTGGACACGAGAATATGTTGTTTGCGGCGTCGCCGTTCGCATCACAAGTCAGTGGTTCAACCCGCCGACGCGCAATAGTCTGCAATTGCTCAATCAATACCTCGAACAGCGGCAAATAGAAGTACCGTTGTTACCCACCGCCTCTACAGAAAATGAAACGACGGCAGGTTTCCCTCGCGCCGCGCGAGGTCGCTATAAAGGCAACGCCATCGGGAATGCGCAAAATGCCTTGGTCCGAAACATACTGAGCCGCCTCGGCGAGGAACACTTCAACGAAGCGGACTGGCAGGAGGTTGTGCACGAATTTGGAAATGCTTGCGCCTATTGCGGCGCTCAGACTGATTTGGTCATGGATCACGTTATTCCCACCAACAAGCAATCGCTCGGGGAACACCGGATGGGAAACCTTGTCCCGAGTTGTCACACCTGCAATGCGAAGAAGGGCCAGCACGACTTCCGAGATTTTCTTGGCGAAGACCAAGTCAGAATTGATGCGATTCAAGCGCATATGGCCAAGCACTCCTATGACCCCATCGGGGACGATTCGCAGCTTCGTGAAATCATTGAGCTAGCCCATCAAGATTTAAGAGTCCTCGCAGATCGCTACGTTGCCATCATCAACGCCATGCAGAGACAGAAACCTAATGAGTAATTGAGCGAGAAAGCACCGCGGATTTCGTGGAGTATTGTGGTTGGGTCGGCGCCAAGA
>NZ_JAWLDS010000169.1:0-3831 GCF_041686535.1 Aquicoccus sp.
CTTGCGGCGTCCGGCGGTAGCCTGTTCGTCTTGCGTGGAGTTTTCGGATTGACCCCGGCCGTTGCCATGCGCCCGCCGGCGCCCGCCGATTATTCGGGCACCGGGCAGATGGCGGGCTGGGCGCGGCGCTGGCTCGATCAACCGAGCCGAATGATCCTGCGACGCATCATGCGCCACCCCGGTCGCATGGCCGGGTCGGTCATCGGGATCGGTGCGGGAATGGCGCTTTCGGTGACGACGCTGATGATGATGGCAGGGTTTGAACGGGCGGTCGATCTGACCTTTGACGAGATTGACCGGTCGGACATGTCCCTGACATTTGTTTCGCCCCTGGCGCCCGGTGCCGAGCATGCGTTGGCCCGCCAGCCCGGAGTCCTGCATGTCGAGCCGGTGCGGGTCGTTCCCGCGATCCTGCGCAACGGGCTGAACACCTATAACGGTGCGGTGGAAGGGCGGCTTGAGTGGCCACGGCTGAACCGGGTGATCGGAGCCGGCGTCCAGCCCATCGGGATGCGCCGCGAGGGCATCATCCTGGCCGAGCCACTGGCGGCCATTCTCGGGTTGGAGGTGGGCGATATCCTGGCGGTCGAAGTGCGCGAGGGTCGACGCCCTGTTCTGGATATCCCTGTGATCGGCATTGCGCAGACACTTCTGGGCGCGTCGGCCTTCATGGAGATCGACGCACTGAACCGGGTGCTGAAGGAGCCGGGGCGGATTTCCGGCGCTTACCTGAGTATTGACGACAACCAGCGTGATACGCTCATCTCCGCGATAAAATCCATGCCGGCCGTGGCCGGGGTGGCGCAAAAAGAGGATGCGCGCCGCGCTTTGGTCGACCTCATGAACACGGGGCCGGGCGCCACGCGCTACATCATGACCGTTGTGGCCGCGATCATCGTTTTCGGTATCGTCTATAACGCTGCACGCATCGCCATGGCCGAGCGCATGCGCGAACTGGCCAGCCTGAGAGTGCTGGGGTTTACCAGGGATGAGGCGGGCTTCGTTCTCTTGGGCGAATTGGCTGTTGTTACCCTGGCCGCCATACCGATCGGGCTTGTTCTGGGATACTATATGACCTTTGCCATGGTCGCCGGGTTCAGTACCGACATCTATCAGATTCCAGTGGTCTTTTCGCCGCAAGCCTGCGGTGTCGCGATCATCGCCGTCGTTCTGGCCGCTTTGATCTCGGGTTGGATTGTCAAACGTGATATGGATCGGCTCGATCTTGTTGCGGCCTTGAATACAAGGGAATGACGGTGATGCCACGCAAACGGAATTCACGCGTCTTGTTCACCGCTTTGGCGGTTGCGGTCCTCGTTGGTGCACTGGTCTACGCATTCTGGCCTCGGCCTGTCCTCGTCGATATCGGCACGGTCGAGCGTCGCCCGATGCATGTGACCATCGACGAGGAGGGTCGCACACAGGTACACAATACATTCGTGGTCTCGACTCCGGTGGCGGGGCGTCTGATGCGCGTAACGGCGCAGCCCGGTGACAGGGTCGAGCAGGGCAAGACAGTGGTGGCCCGGATGTTGCCGATCAGTCCTTCGGCGCTTGATGCGCGTACGCGTGAGCAGGCCAATGCGAACGTAACCGCGGCCGACGCGGCGCTGCGCGTGGCGCAGGCCGATATGAACAGGGCGCTGGCGGACCAGGCATTGGCCGAGGGCAACCTCGAGCGCACCCGGCGGCTCTTCGAGAATGGTATTGCCAGCAAGGCGGCGCTGGAGAGGGACGAGACCGCACTTCGCTTGGCACAGGCCAACGTGGATACTGCGCGAGCCGCGATCTCGATGCGGATTGCCGAGTTGAACAATGCACAGGCGCAGTTGATCGGGTTTGACGATCAGGGGCTGGCCCGGGCGATCGCAAATCGGGCCGAAGAGGCAACACCGCTGAGGGCGCCAACTGATGGGGTGATCCTCCGCATAATGCAGGAAAGTGAAACGACTCTATCCGCTGGAACGCCGGTCATGGAGATCGGAAACGTTTCTGATGATCTTGAAATAGTAGCGGAGTTGCTGAGCACGGACGCCGTGCGAATAGAAGAAGGGGCGCCGGTCATTATCGAGAACTGGGGCGGGGAAAACGCGCTTGAAGGTGAGGTAAAGCGGGTCGACCCATGGGGCTTTACCAAGTTCTCGGCACTTGGGGTGGAGGAGCAGCGCGTACGGGTGACCATCGGTTTCCTGAGCCCGATCGAGGCCCGCGAGGGTTTGGGGCATGGGTTCCGCGTCGAGGTGCGGATCGTGGTCTGGGAAACCGGCAATGCGCTGACCGTTCCCGCATCGAGCCTGTTCCGCTCGAGTGAGGATTGGGCCGTCTTCCATGTCACCCCCGCAGGGCGCATCGAGAAACGGATCGTCAAGGTCGCTGCGAACAACAACATCTCGGCCGCGATCGCCGACGGTCTGTCCGAGGGCGAGCGTATCGTGATTTATCCCTCGGCCACCCTGTCAGATGGCGTGCGGGTCGCACAACGCCGGGTCGAGGGGCGTTGAGCGCGGTGATCTCAGATTCACATCAAGTGCTCGAGCGAAACCTGATCAGCCCGCGGGCAGGCCAGGGGCCCAAAATCGTCAGGCTGTGAAACATGTGGGAAAAGTGACAGGAACAGCGCGCGCATGTTGCTGCCCATGTCACGCAGGAGCGACCTGCCTGGATGATAGCTTTCCACCTCGATACCCCCGGCCGAGATGATCGCGTGATGCGGCAGGCAAAGATGATAGACCTTGACCGGTGTCGGTGGCGTGATCTCGAAGATGCTGAGCCCGTCAGCAATGGCCCGGGCCGGTGTCAGAAGCTGGGGTTGTGTCGCCAGGTCGTGCGATGCAGAGGGCTTGCGCAAGAGACGTGCCCCCGGGCCGAGAACGAGATCGTGCATGGGACGTGACAGCCCGAGCGTGTCGGCCATGATCCGTGTTAGCCGGGTCAGCTCGGGCTGTTCGACCGGCGCGGTGGGTACGAGCGACATCGACCCGATCCAGACAACGGGTTGTGGTTTCTCATTCACCACCTCCAGCATATCGCCGGGGCTCAGATCCTCGATCGCACATGGACCTTTCGTGGTCTGTATCATGGTGCCACGGGCAAAGGCCGAGAACGCACCTTCGAAAGCGGCTGTGGCCGGGGCGATATGCTGAGAGTGGCGGAGGGCCCCATCGGGCAACAGGGCGGTGACTTCGACCCTGCGCATGAGTGACTTGTTGCGCTGAGGCTGTTCTGATGGACTTCGCCGGGTGGGTCTAGACGCGGGGGAGGGACGATTTGAGAGAGCCCGCGCCGTCGAGAAACAGTGCGTTGCATTGGCCGGTGAATATCCGGCCTCAGGAGGGGTCGTCATGTGTATCACCTGCTTTTGGTGGTCACATCCGCGTCGGCCCCCACCGACAACGACAGAAGGACTGGTTAAACTACGAACACGGAATGTATGGATATTTGTCGAATTGTCAAAGTATGTGAAACATCGGTGTGTGAGCGCATATCAATACCAGGAACACGATGGGATTGTTTCCAGTTTGTGTCAGGTCTTGCCACATTGCGATTCGGAAAGGAGAACCGGGCCGCCATGAAAAGCGGCCCGGTTCCTACTCGTAAGCGTGGGCTACTGGCAAGAAATGTTGCCCGCCCGGATGATCCTGAAAGGGGTCAGGCGGTCTGGCTCTTGAGTGTGTTGTTGCGGCGTTTGGCGATCATGGCCTGGCGTCGCGTTCCGCGTTGCCAGGGCATTGTCGTGGTTTCACGCTGTGCGGTTTCGATGACCGATTTGATCCAACGGGGCTGCTTCTTCATCCTGTATCTCCTGCCTTGGCCCATCGTGGCGCTTTCCTC
>NZ_JAWLDS010000170.1:0-3704 GCF_041686535.1 Aquicoccus sp.
TCGCACAACGCCGGGGCCGATCATGGCCGCCGTTGATGAATGGACGATTAACGTCAAGGGCGTAGGCGGGCACGCAGCCTATCCGCACAGTTGCCGCGATCCGATGATCACGGCGATGAATATCGGCCAGGCCTTGCAGACGATATCCGCCCGCAGCGCCGATCCGATCGACCCGATCGTCGTTTCGCTGACCAAGTTCCATGGCGGCACCGCCTCCAATATCATCCCTGACGAGGTGGTCCTCGAAGGGACGGTGCGGACCTTTTCGCAAGACAACCGCGACCTTGCCGAGCGCCGGATCAAGCAGATTGCCGAGGGGCAGGCGGCGGCGGACGGGATTACCGCCGAGGTCATCTACGAGCGTTTCTATCCCGCGACGATAAACCATGCCGAGCAGGTGGAAAAATCGGCCGCCGTGGCACGCGAAATCGTCGGCGAGGAGCTTGTCGTCACCGACCTCGCCCCCGAGATGGGCGCGGAGGATTTCTCCTACATGCTGAACGCGCGGCCCGGGGCCTTCTATTTCATCGGGCAGGGGATCGGGCCATCGGTGCACCACCCCGAATTCGACTTCAACGACGAGATCGCGCCGATGGGCGCTTCATTCTTCGCGCGCCTGATCGAGACGCTGCACAACTGAGGAGACGACCATGCCGGTTATCAATCGTATCGCGGGATTTGCCGACGAAATGAAGACGTGGCGGCGCCACATTCACATGAACCCGGAGCTGGGCCGCGACTGTCATGAAACGGCGGCTTTCGTCGTGGACCGTCTCAAGGAGTTCGGCATCGAGGAGATCAGCACCGGCTGGGCCGAGAGCGGTGTCGTCGCCGTGATCGAGGGCCGCGGCGAGGGGCCGGTGATCGGGCTCAGGGCGGACATGGATGCGCTGCCCATGGAGGAGATCACCGGGGCTGACTGGGCCTCGACAGTGCCGGGCAAGATGCATGCCTGCGGGCATGACGGGCACACGGCGATGCTTCTCGGCGCGGCGAAATATCTCTCCGAGACGCGCAACTTCGCGGGCCGGGCCGTGCTGATCTTCCAGCCCGACGAGGAAGGCGGCGGCGGCGGCGAGGCCATGGTCGAGGAAGGGATGATGGAGCGCTACGGGATCGACGAGGTCTACGCGATCCACAACGGGCCGGGCCTCGAGACCGGGCAGATCGCGCTCGCACCGGGGCCGCTGATGGCGGCGGTGGACAGTTTCTACATCGACATCCAGGGCAAGGGCGGGCACGGGGCCATGCCGCATGAGAGCACCGACCCCGTGGTGGCTGCCGTGGGGATCGTCCAGGCGCTCCAGACCATCGTGAGCCGCAACAACAACGCCCAGGAGCGGCTTGTCGTCTCGGTGACGCAGATCAACACCGGATCGGCGACCAACATCATCCCCGACACCGCGCGCATCTGCGGCACGGTGCGCAGCTTCGACAGCCATGTGCGCGACATGGTGGAACAGCGCATGGGCGAGATCGTCGCCGGACAGGCCGCAAGCTTCGGTGTCGAGGCGGTGCTGGACTATGACCGGGGCTATCCCGCGACCGTGAACGACGCCGACAAGAGCGTCTTCGCAGCCAATGTTGCGCGCGAGGTCGTGGGGGCGGAAAAGGTTGACGATGAGGCCACGCCGATGATGGCGGCCGAGGATTTCTCCTACATGCTCGAGCAGCGGCCCGGGGTCTATGCCTTCGTGGGCAATGGCGAGGGGGCGATGGTCCATCATCCGGCCTATGACTTCAACGACGAGATCGCGCCGGTGGGGGCCTCGTTCCTGGCGCGGCTCGTCGAAAAGGCGGCGCCTTTGAAGTGAAGCCTTTTTCGGGGCTGGCGGCCCCGCCCGCCCACCCGCCACCAGCCCCGAAAAAGGGGAACGGAAGCTAACGGAGAGACGACGATGGCACTGGAAGACAGCAAGACATACGTGGACGAGGCCTTCACGCGGCAGAGCGACCGCGGGGTGAGCTTCGAGAACACCTTCGGCGGCGCGCTCTCGTTTCTGCGGCGGCGCTATACGAAGGATCTGAGCGGCGCGGACATCGCCGTGACAGGCATGCCTTTCGACCAGGCGGTCACCAACCGCCCGGGCACGCGGCTGGGCCCCCGGGCGATCCGCGAGGCGAGCGCGCTGCAAAGCCCCGATGCGCCCTATGGCTGGGGGTTCAGCCCGCTCGATGAGGTGAGTGTCGTCGACTATGGCGACCTGGCCTTCGATTACGCCAATGTGCCCGCCTTTCCGGGGGCGTTGACCGCCCATATCAAGGGCATCCTCGAAAGCGGTGCGGCGAGCGTGGCGCTGGGGGGAGATCACTACATTTCCTTCCCGATTCTCAAGGCTTACGCGGAGAAGTTCGGGCCGATCTCGCTGATCCAGTTCGATGCCCATACCGACACATGGGCCGATGACGACATGGACCGCATCGACCACGGGACGATGTTCTACAAGGCCGTGAAGAGCGGGATCGTCGATCCGAAGACCTCCGTGCAGATCGGGATCAGGACGAGCAACGAGGACACGCTGGGTGTCAACATCATCGACGCGCGGGAGGTGCATGAGACCGGGCCTCTGGCCGTGGCCAAGAAGGCCCGTGAGATCGTCGGGGGCAATCCGGTGTATCTCACCTTCGACATCGACGGGCTCGACCCGGCCTTCGCCCCCGGCACGGGCACGCCTGTCTGGGGGGGCCTGAGCTCGGGGCAGGCGGCGATCATCCTGCGCGAGCTTGCGGGGATCGACATCAAGGGGGGCGATGTCGTCGAGGTTTCGCCGCCCTTCGACAGCACCGGAGCGACGGCCGTGGCCGGGGCGCATGCGGCGATGGAGATCATTTGCCTTCTGGCCTGGCGCATGACAGGGCGGGGCTGACATGGGTGTTCTGGCCCAGACAACAACATGAGGTGGATGATGCTCTGGTGGTTGATCCTGGCAGTGGGTGTCGCGCTTGCTGCATACGTTCGTCTGGCGCCAAGCGATCCGGCGCGCTGGCATGTGAAGCCGCAGGTGAGCGCGCCCAAGGATTTCGAGGGCGGGGCGCTGCGCAAGGTGAGGGGCGGTGTCGAAACGCTTGAAAAGATTGATGAAATAGCGCGCACGGAGCCGCGCACCGAGGTGCTGGCTGGCAGCGCCTCAGAGGGCATGATCACCTATGTCGCCCGCTCGAAGCTCTGGGGGTTTCCCGACTACATCACGATCTGGCAGGACGACGCAGAGGTCTTTCTCTACTCGCGGCTACGATTTGGCCGCTCCGACATGGGTGTCAACAGGGCGCGGCTCGAACGCTGGATCGATCAGCTCTGAACTCGGGCAGCCATCCGAGAGCTTGCGCCACATCGGGTTGTTCAGCGACATCTGGCACTGGGCCATGAACATCTTGCCATCGACCTGCATGCAGATGTTCTCGCCAAGCTCGACGCGCGCGCCGGTCTTGTCGGTGCAATAGCAGTCGACCGTTTTGCCGCCCTTTTGAACGTCGGCGGCGGCCTGCGTGGCCAGGACGGACAGTATGATCGCGAGGCGGCTCATGGGTCCAGTCTAGCATGATTCCCGGGTTTCCAAAGAAAATCTGCGCGCCTCCAGCATGACAGGGTAGCGTTGCGCCTTGTTTAACAGGGCGTTTTGCCGCGTTAACGCTGTTTCGGGACAAAAAAAGGGCTGTGCACCGGGCGTGCACCGCCTGTACACCCCCCGTGCACCGGCATGCGC
>NZ_JAWLDS010000171.1:0-3625 GCF_041686535.1 Aquicoccus sp.
TGAAACCGTGACAGACCGAACGGGACCTGCCACAGTGGTCTCTGTCTTTCCCGCTTCGAAAGCCGCCTCGACTTGTGTCCAATAATCGCCGGTGATAAATCCTCTTTTTGTCCTGATTTCCGTGGACATGTCATCAAAGGTTACCTCATAGCTGAAGGATACCGGGCCGTGGTATTTGGCCCCATCGGCGGTAAAGCTCAGCGAATTATCAAGGTTCACGGAAGCGTGCCCATGCTCGGGCTGCTCTAATATTTTAACAGATGTGATAGCCATTACGCCTCCAAGGTCGTTGTAGTGCCGCCTTCAAGTTCGAAGTCCATCACGTAGAAAGTAATGGAACCCGCACCAGAGCGTTCAGCCGCCCATTGCGTAGAAACCGCAATCGGATCGAATACGATGGTTTCCGCGCTGGTTGTTGTTGAAGCGATAGTTACACCGTCCAGATCTTGCACCGTTGTGGTGCCGCTGCTGAACGACTGCGTGTTACCCACGCTGTCGGAAACAGTTTCGCGCAGTTCATAGGTATCACCAGGCGACCCCGTGACATTGCCATCGTAGGCCACGAAAGCCGCGCCATTGACGCTCATCTCTTTCGTCGTCGGAGTGACAATGGTGCCTTCTGCACTGAGGTAACTACCCCATATCACAAAAGAGGAAAGCGTGCCGCCGTCGGTGAATGCCCCGATGGAGGGCGGCGAGCTGGCGGTAATGATTGCCGCGACTGTTTGCGTGCCCGCGTTGAAGGTCTGCGTGTTGCCCGCGCTGTCGGTGACGAGGATCGAGACGGCCACCACGTCCTCGAAGGACACCACATCGCTGAGCGCCCCGGTTGTGCCGTTGATCGTGACGGTTTCCACCGCGCTGGAGATGGTGCCTGCTGTGGAGGCGTAGTTGGTCGTTTCCGTGGCGCTCGCGGCAAGCCCGGACTGCACCGTGTCGCCATCGGTCAGCGCGCCGAGGCTGGGCGCGGTTGTCGCGGTGATGATGACCGGTTTGCCGCGACCGCGCCCGAACGGCGACCGGATGCCGGTAAGGCTGTCAAAAGGGCTGTCGATGGGCATGAGCGGACTCCGATCAGGCGTGGTAGACGGTGAACTGCGCGCCGTCCTGAGCGTAGGCCCAGAGGCGGACGTAGCTCGTGCCGGGGAAAATGTCGGCCAGCGTCCGGCCCGCTTCGCCCTCACCCGGGCGGTACTGGATGCCATTGCGGAAATCCGAGATCGCGGGCTCTGTCGCATCGGCTGTGCCAACCACCAGCGCGGTATTCCCGCCGCGATGCTGGAACGTGATGTTGCCGCTCACGTTCGCGTTCGTCAGCTCGATCACAGTGCCACGCGGCACCTCTACAAGTCCTGCTCGTGCCATATCGTGTCCTTTCGGTTTGTGTCAGTCGGTGATGCTATCGACGAGGCCGGACACCCAGTCGATCAGAGGGGAGTGATTGTCGCGGCACTGGGCCAAAGCGATGCGGTCCTGCCGCCATGCCGCTTCTTGCGTGGCCTGATGACGGCGCAGCGGGATCTCCACGGGATCAGCGCATTGCTGCACCGCGCGCGGGGCGGGCCGCTCGATCTGCAGCTTGCCCGGATCACCGGATTTCATTGAGCCGCTGCAGGCTGCCAAGGCCAAGGCCGGGATCATCAGCCATAGGATCCTCTGATGCTTCATCTGCCAAATCCCTTTCCAGCGCCGTGCGCAGCTGCGCGGCTTTCTCGATCTCGATCTCCCGGACGCGCAGCGCGGCCGCGCGCCTGTCCAAGGCAGCCTGTCGCTTGGCGGTTTCCTCGGCGAGCTCCGCGGCACTCGGCGCGGCCCGCCTCCTTGATGGTGCTGTAGGCCCACCAGCCAGTCCCGCTGATCACGGTGGCCGCTGCAACGGCCGCGCCGATGCGCAGCAAAGAGATCATCGCAGCGCGCCCCTAATGCCAATGCCCGCAAGCCCGATGTTGATCAGCACGGCCGCCGAAGCGCCGCCCGAAATGTTGCGCACTACCTGCGACATCTCGACCAGACCGTGCACCGGGTCAAAGGCCATGAAGAGGCCACCAGCGAGCGGGGTGACGGATGCCCACCACGTCAGGCTCTTCGGCTTGAAGTATTTGCCTTCCAAGGTCATTTCGCTCTCCCAAATAGACCGCTGATGATTTCGATGATCGCAGCCCACAGGCTTTGCGGCTGCCGGGATTCCCGCACCGGCGGGATGTCGTACTCGAAGTCACGCGGCGGCCGCCCGTTTAGGTGATCCTCGACGCGCGACCGGATGTGATCGCCAACCGACACCGCGCCGCGCAGGTTGTCGTCCCACGGCAGGCGGGCGATGTCCCATTTGCCGCGCTGCTTGACGCCAAGGATCGGTTCGACCTCCGCATGGGTCAGCACGGTGCGGCGCGTGACAGGTATTGCGTGCTCGCGGCACAGGTCCGCGATCAGACCGCATGCTGCATCAAGCTGCTGCTCGGTGATCGGGTACGGGCCCAGATCGAATGGTGACTCGACCGCGCCGTGCATGCCGCACACAGCCACACCGATCGAACCCGTGTTCAGGCGCAGCGTGTGCGCCGCGTAGTCGCCATCGCTCGTGACGATGTTGTCAGCGATCTCGTGGTTGCCCTTTACGATCTTTCCGTCACCCTCAATCAGCCGATGGTAGTGCTTGCGGTCCATATCAGACGCCCGGTTCGCGCCGGCGGTCCAGTGCAGGATGATGCGCTTCAGGTCAGTCATTCGATCCGCCCTTGTGATTATTGTTCCTGTTCGCGATGGCATTGAGCAGCGCATCAAGCCGAAGGTTCGTAGCGTCATTGGCTCGGCGAAACTCGTCGCGGATCTCGTGCACGTCGCCACTCAAACGCCCGACGAGACTGTCCATGTCGGACTTCTTCACGGCTTCATCCTGAACTTTGTCGACGCACTTATGCAGATCGCGGTCGTCGTCTTTCGCCTGTTTTTCGACACTTCGAACCACAGCCATCATTCTCCAGAAGGTTCCTGAAAGGATCGTTAACCCACCGAGCGCTATTGTGACGCCAAGCCTGACAAGCCACTGCAAATCAACATCCATGTTACCTCACATTTTCCTGCTGAATTGGCCGCGCCGCCGGGGTCCGGCTGACGCGGTTATCTCATGCCCTCAAGCCGCTGAAGCACATACCGGGCGCGCTCGACTTCCTGCTCCCACGCCCATCTGATATGGTATTCTTGAAACACCCGGAACACGGCGTTGATGATCTTGCCCATGCGAAACCAGAACCGGCTGTCGCGCCCTTCGAGATAGGCGCGCGCCGAAAGCGTCTGCGCGGTCGAGCCGTTGAACACGATGGCGTTGACCATGCGGCTGGCAATGCTGCCGAGATCGCATGCAAGGCGCAGCGGAATGTATAGGACGCGGTTCATGGCCAGTGCACGTCTGCGGTGTAGTCCTGCGGGATCGGGTCGGCATCCTCGAGCGCCCATGCGGACGCATAGATCGCCTGCGCGTGCGACACGCCGGCGTCGATCAGTTCCAACACCTGCGCGGGCGTGAGGGTGCCCACCCGGCGCTTGCGCCACCAAACTGAAAACGCATAATCTCAATCAAGGGTGAGCCAGAGCCTCCAAACGAAAACCCGCTCTTCTGTTCCAAATT
>NZ_JAWLDS010000172.1:0-3589 GCF_041686535.1 Aquicoccus sp.
CCCGAGAGCGAGCTACGCGTTATCGTTCCGGTCAGCGACAGTCGTGGATAGAGATCTGCGCGCGCCGCGGCCACATCGCGAAACGCGGCGTAATAGCTGCGCTCGGCCACGCGGATATCGGGCCGATTGCGCAGGAGATCCGCCGGGATGCCCACCTCGGGCGACAATGACACGCGCGGCTGGCGCGCCGACCCGTCGAGATCAGTCTCGAGCGTGCCGGGGATTCTGCCGACAAGCACAGCGATCTCGTTCTTGGCGGCATCGATGGCGGCGCGGATCTCGGGAATTTCCGCCTTTGTCTCCGACACGAGCGCGCGCGCCTTGACCACGTCGATCTGGGTGGCGGCATTACCCTGTTGCAGCCGCTCGATCAACTCCAGCGTCTGGCGACGCGAGGCGAGTTCCGAGCGGCGCAGGGCAAGACTGGTCTGCTGATAGCGAAGATCGACATAGGCATTGGAGAGATTGAGAAGAAGAAGAAGCTGTGCAGCATCCACCTCGGCATCGGCCACCTCAATGCGCGCGCCGGCCGCATCGATTTGGGCCCGCCGTCCGCCATAAATATCGAGGATCCATTCGAAACCAAGCGAGGCTTCAGCCCGGGTCTGGTTTGAACCGTTGCTGTCGCCTTCCCGCTGCACCCCCGCGCGCGGGGAGAAAAAGGTCGATTGCGGCACGGTGCGCTGGATAGCCTCCGCCTCAGTCACGCGCTCGCGGGCAATGTCGAGATTGAGATTGCCCTCAAGCGCCACATCGATCAGGGCATTGAGGGTGGGGTCGTTAAAGTTCTTCCACCAATCGGCATTGCTGAGCAGCACCGGGGTACTGTCCCGTGCGGCCTTGTAGGAGGAGAGAAACGAGAAGACGGGGGCCTTGTAAGGCTCATCCGAACAGCCTGCCAAAAGCGACAGCCCTGTCAGAACGGAAAATGCGCGTGACGCCCTGCGCCAGCCCCTGCCCGCCATGTGAAATATCCTGCCTCTTTATCCATGCGCCCGGTTTTCAGCACCGGTTAGTCACATGTTTCTGCTCAGTTTGAAGCATGGCCCGAAAGCCGAGTAAAAACAAGCATTCACATACGATAATGGCTGGATGTGCCTTCGGCGTATCACCCCTGCCTCCACTCAGTCGTCGCGGAAGGCACGGCGCAGTTGGTCGCTCAGCGGGCGTATCAGATAGCTCAGCACAGTGCGCTCGCCGGTTTGCAGGAAGGCTTCGATCGGCATGCCAGGCAGGATCTCATGGCTCTCGAGACGCGACAGCTCTTCGGGCGGGATGGTCAGCGAGACCCGGTAAAAGCTTTGCCCCGTTTCCGGATCAGTGACACTGCTGGGCGAGATCCCAGTGACGGTGCCGAATATCTCGGGCGCGGTGCGGCTGCTGAAGGCAGAGAACACCACCTTGGCGCGCTGTCCAAGCGCGACCTGATCGATCGCGTCGAGAGCGACCCGGACCTCGAAATCCACCCCGTTGGAGACTGGGATCACCTGCAGGATGGTATCACCCGGGGGTACCACGCCGCCGGCGTTGAATATCTGCATCTCGTGCACGATTCCGTCCACCGGCGACAGGATTTCGATCCGGTCAAGCTGCTTCTGGGCTGTGACGATCTGGAGCACGAGTTCCTCGGCTTCCATGACTGCCTCTCGCAGGTCGGTTACCACCTGTTCTTTGAACTGCCGGTCGGACTGGAGTATCTCAAGCTGTGTGTCGCGGATCGAATTTCGGATGCGGGCCATAGTAGACTGATGTTCGGCGAGTTCGCCGAGTAGCTGCGAACGCGATCGCTCTAATTCCAGTACCTGGCCCTCACGCGCCAGCCCGTCTGCGTGCAAGGAACTGACGTCAGACAGTTCCTTCTCGATAAAGCCGAGTTGATCCCTTTTGGCCTTGATAAGCCCATCCACTCCAGAAATCTGATTGAGGAACTGTTCGACCTTCTCGCTCAGTTGTTCCTTCCGACCCCGCATGACCTCACGGCGTGCCTGGAAAATCTCCATTTGACCGGCATTGATCTGTTCAAGCGGCAATCCCTCAAGGTAGGTTGTATCATAATCGAAAATCAGGTTCTCAGCATTTGCCTGCTCGGCGCTCAAACGGCTTATCTCGGCGCGGGTTTCCGCGAGGCGGTTGCGATACATTTCCAAATTGATGCGTAAGAGCGTCGGGTCGAGCCGCAAGAGCACATCGCCCGCGCGCACCAGATCCCCGTCCGAGACGTGGAGTTCCTCGACGATTCCGCCATCGAGGCTCTGTACTACCTTGGGGTTGCCGCGCACCTCCGCCGAACCTGAGGCGATCACCGCGCCACTGATCGGTGTGAAATAGGCCCAGCCGAAGACCAATGTCAGCAGGATTAGCCCGGCGAGAATACCGAAACGGCTGGCGCGTGTAAGGTCGGTCCTGAGCATCGGGGCGGAAAACGCGTCTGCAGACATCACCATTCCCTCACTGTGCCGCAACGGGGACCGGGCGGGGCTTGCCATGCAGCACCTCGTCCTTGTCGCCGAATTTCGCCATCCGCCCGTGATGCAGCAGCATGATCTTGTTGACCGAGGCAAGCGCGCTCGGCCGGTGTGCCATCACCACCACCACGCAGCCCTTGGTGCGCATGGTGCTGATCGCGTATGCAAGGGCATCGTCGCCATCGGCATCGAGATTGGAATTGGGCTCGTCCAGCACGATGAGACGCGGTGCGCCATAGATTGCGCGCGCCAGCCCCAGGCGCTGGATCTGCCCGCCCGAGAGCGGGCGCGTCATCCGGTCCATATGGGTGGCATAGCCGTCCGGCAGGCCGAGGATCATCTCATGCACTCCGGCGATGCGTGCGGCCTCAATGATATCGGTATCCTTCGCCTCGGGGTCAAAGCGCGCGATATTTTCGCCGACGCTGCCCGACAGGATCTGCAGCGATTGCGGCAGGTAACCGATGTGACGGCCCAGGGCCTCGGGCGTCCATTGATCAAGCGTCGCCCCGTCAAGCCGCACCTCGCCGGCATCCGCCACCCAGGCCCCGACCAGAAGCCGCGCCAGCGTCGATTTGCCCGCCGCGCTGTTGCCCACCACGCCCAGACCGTCACCGGCCGACAAGGCGAAGCTGACCCGGTCCAGAATGCGCGGGCGATCGACTTGCGCATCCGGCCCGGCCGGGGCCAGTTTGGTCAGCCCCGTCACTCTTAGATCACCGGAAGGCGCAGGCAAATCGACGCGCGGTTTCTCAGGCGGCATCTGGCCAAAGATCTCGCGCAGACGCTGATGCGATTCGCGCGCGCGTCCGATGGCCCGCCACTGGCCGATCACCTGATCGACCGGGGCGAGCGCCCGGCCGGCGATGATCGAGGTGGCGATGATCATGCCGGGGGTGATCTCCTGGCGCAGGGCGAGATAAGCCCCCAGGGTCAGGATTGCCGATTGCAGGAGCAGCCGAAAGGATTTCGAGAAGGAGGCGAACCCTTCGGAACGGTCGCTGCCCACCTGCCCCGTGGCCAGCGCCGCATCATGCATCTCGCGCCATCGCCGGACCATCCGCTCGCGCATGCCGAGCGCGTGCAGGGTTTCGGCATCCCCCCGGGTCTGATCGACGAGATTG
>NZ_JAWLDS010000173.1:0-3550 GCF_041686535.1 Aquicoccus sp.
CCCGCATATCACGCGGAGGTGCGCGTGGGCATCGTATCGCGGCAGTATCCGCGAACGGCCGGCCGCTACGTCAACGGCTTCTTCGTGAAGGCCCCGCAGCAGGGGATCGCGGACAGCAGGCAGGCAATCAACGTCGCGCGCTCCCTGCGCGACAAAATCTGGATCGACACCAAAATCCATCGTCTCCCCTTTGTCGGCGACCGGCTGCGCATGGGGGAACTTCGGGTCGGCGAATTCATCGGAATGTGAAAATGGAAAGCATCGTCATCTACCGCGATCGGCAGGAACTGCAATCGGCGGACATGAACAACGCGCAGGAGTTCACGCGCGAAAGCCTCGACCATGCCATCAAGGACGCGATTGATCCCGGCAAGGGCTACACCGGGTTTTCCGCGACCAAGACGGCGGCCACCGAGGTCACCATGAGTGCCGGCCGCCTCTATGCCGCCGGAGCGGTTTACGCCCGCAACGAGGACGTGGTGATCGACCTGTTCAATGTGTTGCCGCTGGTGACGCGCAAGCGCGTGGCCATTGTCAGCTACGGCCAGGAGGTCGAGACCGACGTGCAGCCGCGCGATTTCCTGATCGACGCGCAGACCGGGACGACCGAGCCGCAATCGGTGGCGATGGAAAGTTTCCGGCGCGCGGAGTTGTCCTCGGTCGCGGGGACCGAGGGGCCGGACCCGGCCTATCCGGCGGTCGATGCGGGCATGACGATCATTGCCTACATCCTGCTCGACACGCAGGGGATCGTGGCGATCGAGCAGTGGAAGCCGTCGCAGCTTCCGAACCTGCGCGACATTTCAAATCGCACGGTCGCGCTGGAAAGCTGGCGCGGGCAGATCAGCGGTCAGGTGGACACGCTGCGCACCGACCTGTCCGCCCTCGCGGATCGCCTTCAGGGCTACGCGCTCAAGTCCGAGATCGTGAGCCTCACGGAGCAACTCGATGAGCTGCGCGAGGAGGTCTATGCCCCGGGCGCTTACATCTGGTACGGGACCAACCACTTCCTCGATGAGACCGGATCGAACACCGGGCATGTCGACTTTGATGCGGTCGTGAATGAGGGCATCCGTTTCCCGATGGCGGCGAGCAACACGGGCGCGATCGCCCTGCTGGATCCGAACAATGTTTTCGTCAAGCCGGATATGTCCGGCGGCCTCGTCATTCCGTCCTACGATCACAAGATCCGTATGGACCTGACCGGCTATTCGGACGAGACGCGGCTTGCCCAATACACTTTCGAGACCACGACGGTTCGGCGGCTGACGCGAACGCGGGAGCGCCGCCGCTACGGCCCCGAGAAGAAGGTCTGCACCAATGGGCGCTGGTGGCGTCAGGGGCGCTACGACCTGGCGCGGAACGTGTTTCATATCGACGGCGAGACGTGGGAGGTCACGAACGGCGTCCCCGATGAAATGCCGAACGGCGATGCCGTGATGAACGGCAACGTCCACTGGATCAGGGTGCGGCAATTCTGGATCGACGCCCATGAGGAGCCGTATTGGGATCGCGTCTCGACCAGCGAGACGATCAACGGCCAGCAGGTCGCCCAGACCTTCCTGAACAGCCAGGACGGGTGGCTCAGCCAGATCGGCCTGTTTTTCTCGCGCAAGGCGGATGCGGGGGACGTGCACGCGCTTATCGCTGAGACGCGCAACGGGATGCCTGATCTGAAACGGGTGATATCGCGCACGACGCTCCCCGCAGCAGGTATCGAGAATTCCGTGGGCGACGGCAATGACGGCTTGCCGGCATTGAAGGAGACCAGGCTGGTGATCACCCCGACCTATCTGAAGGCCGGGCGTCGCTATGCCCTCATCCTGATCACGACCGGCGATCACTATGTCGCCATGACGGATACGGATAACGGCACCGTTCAGGGCACCTTCTTCGTTTCGACCGATGGCGCCTTCTTCGCGGGCAATCTCGTCGATGACATGAAGATGCGCCTCTACTTCGCGAAGTTTGACCGCCCCCGTGTCGCCATCGAAATGTCGGCCCTGGATCTGTCGGGCGGCATCCTCGACGTGGATCTTCTGCATGAGGCGATCACGCCTCCGGCCTGCCGGGCGGATGTGGAATTGCAGGTCAACGGGGCTTGGGTGGCGATGGCGGGGCACCCGAACGGCCCGGACCTGACCGGCCTGCCGAACCTCGTGCCGATGCGCTATGTGTTCACCGGGACGACGGACCTCATGCCCGCGATGGTCACGACCAACTCGCAGAGTATCGTCAGCAGGCCGAAGACGAGCTTTGCATGGATAAGTGAGGCCAAGACGCTGGCCTCGCCCACGACGGGCATAAAGGTCATCGTCGAGCTGCAAGGGTATGACGAGGCGAACCACGACTGCACGATCTCCCTGCTGACCGGCGCGGCTCTGGACGGGGCGGAAGCCGCCGATGTGGTGGAGGATGCCATCCTTCCAGATGGCACCATCCGCCGGACCTGCACCTTCAACGTGACGTCCGTTTCCGACTACGCGGTCAAGATCGTCGGCGGGGCTGTCTCGGCGGCGGACCTGTTCCTCGTCTCCGAGATGATCGAATACGCACAAACCTGAGAGGGGGCCGACTGATGGCGAAGAAGCCAACGCATTACAAGATCACGGTGAACATGCCGTTTGAACACAATCGTGCCCGGTTCCGCCCGGGCGCGCGCTACACGGTCACGGCGGCCTTCCATGACAGCATGAAGGCGGATCACGGAGCCAAGATCGCGAGCGCGGCGGCGGTAACGAAAGGCGACTGACATGATCCGGTTCGAGGACATTCGCGCCCGTGACCGAGACCGTATTGATCGCGAATTCCTGAACAAGCGGTATCGCCTGATCGCCGAAAGCATCGTGGCGGTCAATGAGGAGGTCACGGGGCTCAAGCAGGACAGTGACAACCTGATCAACCTCGGCCTCGCGCGCATCGATGACGTGCTGGGCCCGGCCCTCGCGACGGTCTCCAAGGCGGCCAAAAGCGGGTTCTTGTCGGCGTCCTCCACCACGCCGCTGACCATCACGACCGGCCTGGAAACCACGTTCGAGATAACCGATCAGGATGAACGGGCGCTTTTTGCGCCCACACCGTATGTCGTGATTACCCGGGCGGGCGCGGCCTCTTACGAGGACTGGGCAATCTTGCGGGCCGATACCTATGACCGGAGCAACGGCGGTCTGGCGGGCCGGATCGTCGCGGTCAGCGGCGCTATCGGCGGGGGCGCGTATTCCGACTGGATCATCTCGGCCTCCGCCGGGATCGCGGCCTCGATCCTCGACTTCGCGGTTCAGGCGACCAACACGCTGCAAGCGGCGCAGCAGGCCGAGCAGGTCGCCACCGACGCGGCAGACACAATCGAGACCATCATGGCGGATGGCCCCGTCTCGTCGGTCAACGGCCAGACCGGGGAGGTCAGCCTCGGGATCACCGATATCCCCAACCTGCTCACGACGCTGAATGGAAAGGCGCTCACGACGCACGGGCATCAGATTGCGGATGTCCAGGACTTGCAGACCGCGCTGAATGGCAAGGCGGGCACGGGGCACGGCCACGCCATCGA
>NZ_JAWLDS010000174.1:0-3465 GCF_041686535.1 Aquicoccus sp.
GCTTGCCCCTGTCGCCGTGAATTACGGCCCCTTTCGGCAGATGCTGACGCCCGATTGCAGCCTCATGGTCACGCTCGGCGACCGCGCGGCGCATGTCGAAGGCTACCGGCAGGCCATGGAGCGGCTGGCAACCGATCCCGCGCGGTGCCGCCGCCTTGGGCAAACGCACATCAACGCGCGCTCGATCTGTTCTCCTGGCCCGCCCGGGCGCGCACGATCAAGCAGGCAAATCCTCGACAAACCGATCAAACCCATGTCCCTTGACCTCGCAGCCTGATAGGCTCCGCGCGGCTGGATCGAAGGACATCGCCGGAGAATTTCCACCGCTTTCGAGACACGACCTCGTGGCATGCCACGCCCAGATCCGGGCGTTTCCGCGACCACAAGCACCACCCAGGGGGAAAACGCTTGATCTGCTGACCTCATCAAGCAATATTCGCGTCAAGCTGCAGGCCACCAGGGGAATGTCGGTTTCAGGTTGCTTCCCGTACAAGAATGTAGATGTGGGTATGAAACGGCGAGTGTGGGACCGAATTGGAGAACGCCATGAATATGGACAACGAAAGTTTCTGGGAAGAGATCCCCTGCAATATCTGTGGTACAAAAAATGTCGATCTTGTCTTCGAGGCGGGCAAGGCGCAGCCGGCAAAACTCGTGCGTTGTAAAAGCTGTGGGCTGATGTATTCCTCGCCCCGCACTCAAGTCGACATTGATATGTATGAAAGCAATGAATGTGATGGGCTGCTGGAAGGGGTGACGACGGATGTAAATCATCGCTACCGCTGGCGCCTCGAGAAGGAAAGCGGTCAGGTCCGGGACTTCGAGCCAACCCGCCGCATCCTGCACAAGCTCTATCCGGAAGGCGGCAGGATGGTCGAGGTCGGCAGTGGGTTCGGCAATCTGCTGCGCAGCTTCAAGGATGAGGGGTGGGACGTTCTGGGTGTTGATCCGTGGAAGGAACTGCCGCCGCATACACGCGATATCCACGGGATAGAGACGATCCCCACGACCCTCGAGAAGGCCGGGCTGCCCGAGGCCTCTGCCGATGTGATCATAATGCTGCATGTGATCGAACATGTGCCGGATCCGGTCGCCACACTGCGCGAGATCCATCGCGTCCTGAAACCCGGCGGCCATGCCGTGATCGAGACGCCGCGCTATGACACGGTGATGTTCAAGATCATGGGGCATCGCGAACGCAGCGTGAAATGCGAAGGTCATATCTATTTCTTCACCTTCGACACGCTGCGTCGCACGTATGAGAAGGCGGGTTTCTCCAAGGTGGATACGCAAGCTGTGGGCCGGACGCTGTCGGCCGAGCGGTTCCTGTGGAATGTTGGCACCATCTCGGGCAGCACATCGGTGCGCGATGGTCTGGGGCGCATGTCGAGCACGCTTGGCCTCAACAAGCTGCGGTTTTCGCTCAACTTGCGGGACATGCAGCGAGTCGTGATCCGCAAGGAAGACGTGTAAAAGGCAATCGACTGGGCGATGCCCTTTCGGAAAGTGCAGACGTGATTTTCATCCGGGGCGGTTTCGAGAACAGAGATGAAATTCAGGATTTTGCTGATGAGGAAATGCGTTGAAAAGTAGAATTTTCGGTACGGTGATCGGGCAGGACCTGTTGAAAGTCCAGCAGAACCTCTCGTTCCGCACCATGTCGCTTCACAATCCCGAGCAAGCCGGACTTCGTGCAAATCACATCATCGCAGACCGGCTCATTACACGCCTCTGCCCTCGCGGGGGAACCTTTCTGGATATGGCAAACACCCCGCTCGGATTTTCGATCTGGTCACCCGCGTCGAGGTTTGTCTGACCCATGCTGCCGCCCCTGCTCGCCCTTCTCAGCTGGCCTCTCATCAGCCTTGTCTTTTTCCGCAAGCTGCGTCTGCCGCTGGCGATCTTGGTCACGATCGTCGGCGGGTTCCTCTTGCTGCCGCAGCGCGGCGGGCTCGACTTTCCGGGGCTGACCCTCAACAAAGGCTCGATCCCGGCCCTGTCGGCCCTGTGCCTCGCGCTGATCTTCGCCGCTCGTGACACGTCCGGGCTGCACCCGAAGGGTTTGATTCCACGGCATCCGCTCGCCCTGGCCCTGCTGATCGCCCTGCCGGTCGGGGCCGTGATGACCGCTCAGACCAACCCCGATACGTTGCGCTACGGGTGGCGCACCCTGCCGGGTCTGTCGCTTTACGATGCGGGCTCGATGGTATCCGGTGCCCTCACGATGATCCTGCCGCTGCTGCTGGCGCGACGCTATCTTGCGGATGCGGCCGCCCACAGGCTGATCCTGCAGGTGCTTTGCATCGCCGCACTTGGCTATTCCCTGCTGGTACTCTTCGAGGTACGGATGTCGCCGCAGCTGAGCAGCTGGATCTACGGATATTTCCCGCATGATTGGAGACAGCACATTCGGGCCGGCGGATGGCGTCCCGTTGTATTTTTAAACCATGGTCTCGTTCTGGGCATCTTCTTCGCCATGTCGGTTTTGACCGTCGCCGGTCTGGCCCGGCTCGATGCGCCGCGCCGAGGGCTTTGGGTATTCGGGATCTTCTGGCTTCTCATGACGCTGGTGCTATCAAAAAATCTTGGGGCCCTGTTGATCACGGTGGCCTTTCTGCCGGTGCTGTTTCTCACCAACATACGCGGCCAGTTGCTGGTCGCAGCGATCATTTGCGGGGTGTTTCTGGCCTATCCCGCGGCGCGCACCGCACAAATCCTGCCTTTCGACCAGATCCTGCAACTTGCCGAGAACATCGATCCGCAACGCGTGGGATCGTTCCAGACCCGTCTCGACAACGAGGACCGATTGCTCGCCAAGGCATCAGAGCGCCCGCTTTTCGGCTGGGGGGGCTGGGGCCGAGGGCGTGTGTTCGATGAGTCGGGACGCGACATATCGATTACGGACGGGGAATGGATCATCGCGATGGGCTCCTATGGCTGGGTGGGATATGTGGCCCGTTTCGGGTTGCTCACGGTCCCGGTCTTTCTTTTATGGTTCCATCGTCGTCGCTACGAGATCGGGATGGAATCCTCGGTGCTGGCGGTCATCCTGGCGGCCAACCTGGTGGACATGATCCCCAACAGCTCCAACCTGCCGGTGACCTGGCTTCTGGCCGGCGCGCTCTGGGGGCGGCTGGAATTGCAGGCAGCAGCCCGCACGCAAGACCAGACCGCCGTGGCGGAGCCGGCCCCTGTGGGGTATCGCCGCGACGACCCCACCGAGGCCGCCGGGGATCCGCCACCTGTTTCGGCAGATGTCTCGACACCGTCGCAAAACCCCTATACCCGGCAGACAAGACGTATTCATCGCAAGGGGTCCACGGTCGGATGACCTGCCGGATCGCGATTTCGATCATCAATTACCGCACCGCATCGATGACACTCGATTGCGTGCGCTCGGTTCTGTCGGATATCGGCGATCTGGACGCGCATGTCGTGGTGGTGGACAATGCCTCGGGGGACGGC
>NZ_JAWLDS010000175.1:0-3410 GCF_041686535.1 Aquicoccus sp.
CGACAGGCCGACTTTCGGCAAAGGATATGTCATCGTCAATCTCGTCACGCACCAGTCCGCAGACTTTCGCCCCCTCTTGCTTCCACAGTGCTTCCACGGTGGGTGGAAACGCAAACGCCGCCCCGGAGGGCGGCGTTTAAGCGTTTGATAACGCGGATAGATTTGGTTGCGGGAGTAGGATTTGAACCTACGACCTTCAGGTTATGAGCCTATAAAGGCGAATTCACGAAAACATAATGAAATCAGCTTTTTACACGACAAGCATTTGATTTCACAAATTATTCAACCGCACATTCGGCAAGCATTCGTGCGCATTGGCCTGCAAAACCCACGCGAAACGCGCACTCGCGGGTTGATGTGGCGTTGATGTGGCCAACCCATCGGGTATGCTGCGGGAGGTCGAGGTGACTGGCGTGATGCCGAGGGCGCGGCCCTGGGAGACGGGATGAGCCGCGCCTTTGCGCAGGGAGCGGGTTTTGTAAACTGCGCATAGATGGCGTGTGGCGCGCCATTTGGATATCCTGCGGATTGGGCGGGTATATAGCGCTCCGCTCTGAGCGCTGATCACCGGGCCACTGTCTGGCTATCGCGCGGCTTGCGCACAATGCCCCTTTCAAGGTGACGCCGGTCGATCGTTGCTGGTTGAAGGCGCGAGCCGCTCGTGAGAGGTGCCCTCGAAGAGACAGGCCTCACGTGCGAATCTTGGACAGCCTTGCAATAAGCTCGTTTAGACCCAAGCTTCCCCAGGACGAGCAAAGGAGCTGCCGACAATGCATGTAAACGCAGATTTCAGCCAAAGAGCTCTCGTGCGCTTTGATGAAAGTGAATGGGTTGACTCCCCTATGCCTGGGGTACGGCGCCGGATGCTGGATCGGATCGGCGGCGAGGTCGCCCGGGCAACTACTATCGTATGCTTCGCGCCCGGTAGTGCCTTTTCCGCGCATACTCATGACGGTGGCGAAGAATACCTGGTTCTCGATGGCACCTTCCAGGATGAGGACGGTGACTTTCCCACTGGCTCGTATGTGCGCAACCCGCCCACTTCGTCGCACACGCCAGCCGCGCAAGACGGGGCGACCATCCTGGTCAAGTTGCACCAGTTCGACGCGGCGGATCGCACGCAGGTCCAGATCGACAGCGGAAAGGTGGACTGGTCGGAACCGGCCCCTGGCGTCGAAACACTCGAATTGCATGAAGATGATCGTGAATACGTATCCATGGAGCGCTGGGAGCCGGGAACGGCACGATCACTGGACGCATCGGGTGGCCTTGAGGTCTTCGTGATCGAGGGATCGCTTGCCGATGGTGTGGACACGCTGGGCCCCTGGGACTGGCTGCGCCTGCCGGTGGGGAGCACGTTCGAGGCAACGGCCGGAGACGACGGTGTGCGGGTCTGGCTCAAGACCGGGCATCTGCGCCATGTGCCGGACCACACTGCGTAATGGAAGAAACAGAGGTATGTATCATCGGCGCCGGGCTTTCCGGCCTTGCGCTGGGCACTGCGCTGCAGTCCGAGGGGCGTGACGTTACAATTCTGGAAGCGCGCGACCGCGCCGGCGGACGGGTGCTTTCACACCAAGGTTATGATCTCGGGCCCTCCTGGATCTGGCCGAACAACCACCGCATGCTCGCGCTTGCCAGCCGTCTCGGTCTGCGCAGCTTTCCACAATACGCGTCTGGGCGTCTTGTCTTCGAGGATGGCGAGGGCGCGATACGCCGGGACCTCGACTTCGCCACCATGGGAGGCGCGCTGCGCATCGAAGGCGGGCTCACGCGGGTGACCGACGCTTTGGCCGAACAGCTGGGACCCAGCCTGCGCCTCGATCACCCGTTGCAGCGCGTGACTGAGGACGCCTTAGGCGTGACGCTGTCAGGCGACAATTTCGAGATACGAGCTGCGCGCGTCGTTTTCGCGCTGCCGCCGCGGCTGACAGCCCGCTTTGGCGTTGCCGTTCCCGATGTGCCGACTTGGATGGCCGGCCAGGCCAAGCTCATTGCGACCTACACTAAGCCCTTCTGGCGAGACAGCGGGCTGAACGGTGATGCGATATCGCATCGCGGACCGCTGGCCGAGATCCACGACGCGTCACCGGCCGATGCGCATGCGGGCGCGCTCTTCGGGTTCGCCCATCCCGGCGCTACGCATAAGCCGGACTTCCGAGACGCCGCCATTGCGCAACTGGCACGTCTGTTCGGACCCTTGGCGGCGAAACCGCTTGACGTGTTTCTCAAAGATTGGAGCGATGATGTCGCGACCGCCACGCGGGCCGACCGGATGCCGCCCGCTGCTCATCCGACCTATGGCGCCATCCCGTCCACTGCGCGCCTGATCTTCGCTGGATCCGAGGCATCACCGGTCGAGGGTGGTTTTCTGGAGGGGGCGCTGGCTGCTGCAGACGCCGCTCATGCCTGCCTTCGCAAGCATCCGGATTGACTGAAAGACAAACAAGTCCGCGCAGGGCGCGCGCCCATGATGTCGTCTACGTAGAGGTTGCGGTAAGCCTCAGGGCGAGCTATATAATGGATGTTATATAGATTGGAAGTCAGGATGCAAACGCTCAAAGTCACCACAGTCGGAGCCTCGTCAGGAGTAATCCTTACCAAAGAGGTCATGGCGCACTTGAAGATCCAGAAGGGCGATACGCTCTATCTTACCGAAGCAGCTGACGGCGGTTATCGCTTGACCCCTTACAACCCGGAATTCGCCCGTCAAATGTCCCTTGCCGAAGACATCATGCATGACGATCGAGAAGTTCTGCGCGCACTGGCGAAATGAGCGATCCATCCGGTACGTTACCGCGGAAGGACTGGCGTTGGCTTGATCCCGCCGTCATCAACGCCGTCCACGACCGGCAACTGGCTGAACATGGCGGTGCTGAGGGTGTTCGCGATGCCGGGAGCATTGAAAGCGCGCTTTCCCGCCCAGTCAACGCAGCGAATTATGGAACGCCCGATGCGGCTGATCTGGCCGCAGCGTATGCCTACGGGCTTGCGAAGAACCATGGCTTAGTTGATGGGAACAAGCGCACGGCCTGGATCGCAGCGCGCCTGTTTCTAGCAGATAACGGATACCGTTTGAGCTTCGATCCGGTCGATGCTGTTCGTATCATGGAAGGTGTCGCGGGCGGCACTGTGTCCGAAACCGAACTGGCTGGTTGGCTTCGCGACCGGCTCTTGTAACTTGGGTGGTCGTAGGCGTTGGATGGTCCCGTTCGGTCATGACATGCAGCCGCCGCGCCTCTGGAACGGAGAGGAGCACATGTCCCCCTCCCATGGTTCCTCCGTGGCCCTGATTGTATACGGGGGGGCTCAGCGCGCGATTTCGCTAGCGACTGGATTCCTCACCGGGGAATCCACTTGGAATCCACCTCATCGGCTCGGCTCGAAATTCTGACTCATTATCAGGCACT
>NZ_JAWLDS010000176.1:0-3302 GCF_041686535.1 Aquicoccus sp.
AAATCCCGACAGCCGTCTGGATCAACCCACCAAAGCCAACCGAAGGAAATCAAGCTTAAAGTCCAAGAGCCGCTGTCTCAAAGTCGTTGACACGTTCCGTCCACGCCGGGTGCAGTCCCATTCATGAATTCCATCTGCTACGGATTGCCTCACAGACAGGTGTCTGCTTGAGTGGTGGCAACCAATAAAGAGGCAGAGAAATGTCGTTTTTTGAGCAGCCAATCCTGAACACTCCTTATCTCGCTCCCGAAAAACATTGGGAGTTGGATAACGAAGGGCGGCCAACCGATACGATAGTTTCCAAAAGGCGACGGTCCGACCTCATTTCGGCAATGCCGAAACCGAAGAGCGTGAAAGGTGGCAAGCAATCTGAACTCGAACTTAGCGCCGTAGGTCTCGAAGGTCGGGATATGGCCTATAACGTAACAGAGTTCGTTAACGAGATGCGGTCTCAGGTGGACGCGTGGCGACAGTTGCCGAACCCGAACGACTGGCAGGTTTCTCCGATCACGCAGCGTCTGATCCAACATTGGCGTGCCATCCAGAAGGATGAGACGCAGGCCATCCGTCCGTTTTTCTGCCAGCTTGAGGCCGTCGAGACCGCGATCTGGATGACCGAAGTGGCGCCCAAAATGGGTGATCGGGGCAAGCGCGTCCGGCGTAGGCTGGAGGCCGCGAATACCGAGGCCAATCCTGATCTGTTTCGGGTTGCGATGAAGCTCGCGACCGGGGCAGGGAAGACCACCGTGATGGCCATGCTGATCGCATGGCAGACGTTGAATTCGGTGCGCAGCCCCAATTCAAAGATGTTCTCGCGTGGTTTCCTGATCGTGACGCCAGGGATTACGATCAGGGACAGGCTTCGCGTGCTCCTGCCGAACGACGCCGATAGCTACTACCAAAAGCTCAATCTGGTGCCGGGCGACCTGATGCAGGACATGCAGCGTGCCAAGATTGTCCTGACCAACTATCATGCATTCAAGCTCAGAGAGCGCATTCAACTTGCCAAGGGCACCCGGTCCGCCCTTGAAGGCCACGGAGAGGCGCTGACCACAATCGAGTCTGAGGGACAGATGCTCCAACGGGTCATGCCGGAGCTCATGGGGTTGGGCCGGATCAACGTCATCAATGACGAAGCGCATCATTGCTACCGAGAGCGTCCCGGGAGCGTGACACCGAAGCTGACCGGAGAAGAAAAGAAGGAAGCCGACGACAACGCAGAGGCTGCGCGCCTCTGGATCTCGGGTATCGAGGCGGCCAAGCGCAAGATCGGCATCCACACCGTCTATGACCTGTCGGCAACGCCTTTTTTCCTGTCCGGTTCGGGTTGGGTGGAGGGTACCCTGTTTCCTTGGGTGATTTCTGACTTCTCGCTGATGGACGCAATCGAATGCGGGATCGTGAAACTCCCGCGCGTGCCTGTTGCCGACAACATGCCCGGGCAGCCGGAACCGCTCTATCGCAAGCTTTGGGATGCCATCGGTAAGAAGATGCCCAAGAAGTCCCGCGGTGCGAAACCGGATCCGCAAAGCCTGCCCATTCCTCTGAAAACCGCGATCGACGCGCTTTACGGGCATTACGAGAAGACCTTCAAACTGTGGGAGGCGGAAGACGTCGGCATTCCCCCGGTCTTCATCCTGGTCTGCAACAACACGACAAATTCCGAACTTTTGCGCGACTACATCGCCGGCTACGAGCGGGAGAATGCGGATGGCACGATCGAGACCATCAAGGGAAAATGCGATCTCTTCGCCAATTTCTCCTCCGATGGCGACCGGCTTCCAAAGCCGCGCACGGTCCTCATCGACAGCGCCACGCTCGAAGCGGGCGGCGACGTGGACAAGGCATTCCGCGACGCCCATGCCGAGGAAATCGAAGCCTTTCGTCGCGAACAAGCCGAGCGCGGTGGCGGGTCCGAAGACCTGACCGACGCCGACATCCTGCGCGAGGTCATGAACACCGTCGGCAAGAAGGGTCGTCTGGGCGAGCAGGTGCGCTGCGTGGTCTCGGTGTCGATGCTCACCGAAGGATGGGACGCCAACAACGTCACCCACATCCTCGGCCTGCGCGCGTTCGGCACCCAACTGATCTGCGAGCAGGTGATCGGGCGCGCGCTACGCCGTCTGTCCTATGACGCCGACCCGGACACCGGCCTCTTTCGCACCGAATATGCCGACATCATGGGCATCGACGGTCTCAACTTCTCGGCCCAGCCCCGGATCGCCCCGCCGCAAACGCCGCGGGACGTCATCAATGTCCGGGCCGTCTCGCCTGAACGCGATCACCTGGAAATCACCTTCCCTCGCGTCCTCGGCTACGTGGCCGATCTGCCCTCCGACCGTCTCGACGTCGATTTCTCGGGTATGGAACGCTACGTCCTGACCCCCGAAAAGACATCGGCGGCCGAGGTCACGATGCAGGGCATCGTCGGCGCAAGCGAAAAGCTGACGCTCGATTACCTGCGCTCAACCCGCCAGTCGACCATCGCCTATCACGTCGCCAAGCACATGGTGTTCGAGAAACTCCGCGACGCCCACCAGCACCCGCGCATGCACCTGATCCCGGCCGCCAAGCGCATCGTCAACCAGTGGCTCTCCGAAGGGCATCTGAAGTGCATGAACGGCACGGTGCCGGCCCAGCTTTTGTACCGCGAGATTGCCGACGAGGTCTGCGACCTGATCTTCGGCGCGCTGATCGACAAGCCCGGCGGTGACAGCATCCTGCGCGCCGTGCTCGACCCCTACAATCCGACCGGCTCCACCCTTGGCGTCAACTTCAACACCTCCAAGGCCACGCGCTACCAGCCGCGCCCCGACCGGTCCCACCTCAACTGGATCATCACCGACAGCGACTGGGAGGACAAGCTGGCCACCAGCATCGAGGATCACCCCGCCGTCCTCGCCTATGCCAAGAACCACAACCTCGGCCTCGACGTGCCCTACCTGATGGAGGGCGAGCCGCACGCCTACCGGCCCGACTTCCTGATCCGCCTCGATGCCCCCGAACCCACCACGCTGGTGATCGAGGTCAAGGGCTACCGCGGCCACGACGCCATGCTCAAGGCCGAGACGATGCGCACCAAATGGATCCCCGCCGTCAACCGGCTGGGCACCTATGGCCGCTGGGGTTTTGCCGAACTGCGCGACATCCACGATTTCGGGCCGGGGCTGGATGCCGCGATTTCCGAGATGTTGGGGAGCGTCCCCGCATGACTATCGAAATGGGACCGGACGGTTCCGAACCCGGACCTCCCGATGATCCTGTCTTCCAGCATCTCCTTGAGCAGGCGCTTTACATGGATC
>NZ_JAWLDS010000177.1:0-3207 GCF_041686535.1 Aquicoccus sp.
GCCGCAACTGGCCGAAACCGCCGCGCTTCTCGGCATGAGCGAGGAGCAGGCGGTGGCCGACCTCGTTGCCCATCCGGTGCGGGTGCTGGCCATCGGGTTTGCGCCCGGTCAGCCCTATCTGGGCATGTTGCCCGACCGCTGGGACATTCCGCGGTTGAAGGACATCACCCCTTTGATCCCCGCCTCGGCTCTGGTCGTGGCGGTGCGGCAGTTGATCGTGTTTTCCGCCGACACGCCGACCGGCTGGCGCCATGTCGGGCAGACCGCGTTCAGACCCTTTCGCAGCGAGTCGGACGCGCCCTTTCCGCTCCGGCCCGGTGACGTGCTGCATTTCGAGCCGGTCTCGCATGACGAGTTCGACTGCATCCGCGCCGGTGACAGCGCCGGGTCGGGTGGCGCCCGGCTCGAGGTGCAGGAATGAGCGGGCAGCTCACCATCCACAGCGCCGGGCCGATGGTCACGGTTCAGGACATGGGCCGCAGCGGCACGCTCAGCCTTGGCCTCTCGCGCGGCGGAGCTGCCGACCGGTTGGCGCTGATCGAGGCGGCGGCGCTCCTGGGCCTCTCGGCGCCTGTCGCCGTGATCGAGATGGCGGGCATGGGCGGGGTGTTCTCGACCGACACGCCCACCCGTATCGCGCTGACCGGTGCGCCGATGCGCGTCACGCTCGACGGCGTGCCGCTCGACTGGCAAGGCTCGCACCTGCTGCCTGCCGGGGCGCGGCTTGAAATCGGGCCGGTGACCCGCGGCGCCTATGGCTATCTCGCGTTTGCGGGCGGGATAGAGACGCATCCCGTGCTGGGCAGCCGCGCCACCCATGTGAATACCGGACTGGGCCACCGGCTGGCAGCGGGCGATACCCTGCCGCTTGGCCCTGACCCCGCGCCCGATGCCCCGGCCCTTGCCCTGCCCGTCGAGGACCGCTTTTCCGGCAGCGAGATACGCATCACCGAAGGCCCGCAAACCCGTCTCTATTCCGCCTCGAAGCGCGAAAGATTCATCGAAACCGCCTTTCGCCGCTCGACCCATGGCAACCGGCAGGGGGTGCGGCTCGATTTCGACGGCGAGCCCTTTACCGCGGAGGGTCAGCTTGGCATCGTCTCCGACGTGATCATCCCCGGCGATATCCAGATGACGGGTGACGGCATTCCCTTTGTCCTTGGCCCCGAATGCCAGACCATCGGCGGCTATCCCCGGATCGGCGCAGTGATCCCCGCCGACCTGCCCCGCGTGCTCCAGGCCGCCCCGCAGACGCCGCTCAGCTTCCGCTTTGTCACGCTGGAGGAGGCCGATGCCGCCTTTGCCGCCGAGACGGCCCTGCTCAATCGGCTGCGCACCGCGGCGCAGCCCCGCATCCGCGATCCGCGCGACATGGCTGACCTGCTGGGCTATCAACTCATCAGCGGGGCCACCGCGGGCGAGGAACTGAAAGGAGACTGAACCATGGTCACGCAAGTCGATCTCAATTCCGACATGGGCGAAGGCTTTGGCCCGTGGACAATGGGCGATGACGCGGCACTGCTCGACGTGATCACCTCGGCCAATATCGCCTGCGGGATGCATGCGGGCGACCTCGACGTGATGGCCCGAACGATGCAGATGGCGACCGACAAGGGGGTGGGCATCGGCGCGCATCCCGGGTTTGACGATCTGCGCGGCTTTGGCCGCCGCCGCCTGCTGCGCACGGCCGGGGAACTCACCAATCTCGTTACCTATCAACTGGGCGCGGCACAGGCGATGGCACGCGCCGCGGGCGGACATGTGCGGCATTTCAAACTGCATGGCGCGTTGGCCAACATGTGTTCCGAAGATCGCGACATGGCGCTGACCTGCTATCGGGCGGCGCTGGCGGTCGATCCCGATATCGTGGTGATGGTGCTGGCGGGAACCGAGCAACAGGCGGCGATGGAAGAGCTTGGCGGAAACTGGGCGGGCGAGATCTTTGCCGACCGCGCGTATAACGACGACGCGACGCTGGTCGATCGCACGCTGCCCGGTGCCGTCTTGCATGATGCCGCAATCGTCGCACCACGCATCCTCGCGATGCTCGAAGCGGACGCGATCATTGCCGAGTCGGGCAAGCGCATCCCGGCACGGATCGACACGATCTGTCTGCATTCCGACACGCCCGAGGCCGTGGCCATGGCCCGCGAGCTGCGCCGCCTTCTGACCGAGGCGGGCGTCACGTTGCAAAAGCTCTGACGACGCGTTCCGATTGCCGGAGAGATGCGCCCTTGCTAGCCTGCCGAGGTCAGATGACGGAGGGACATGACATGAGCAGACTCACCGGAAAGCGCGCATGGATCACTGGAGGCGGCAGTGGCATCGGCGAAGCCAGCGCGCATTCGCTCGCCGCATCGGGGGCCGAGGTTGTCGTGTCGGGCCGCCGCAAGGAACCGCTCGACGCGGTCTGCGCCGCGATCAAGGCAAATGGCGGCACCGCCTATGCCCTGCCGCTCGACACCACCGACAAGCAGGCGGTGCAGGACGCGGCGCAGGAGGTCGGCCGCGTCGATATCCTCGTTGCGTCCGCCGGGCTCAACATCCCCAACCGATCGATGGCCGACATCACGCCCGAAGCCTGGGACCATGTGGTCGATGTCAACCTCAATGGCGTCTTCTATCCTTGCCTTTCCGTTCTGCCCGGGATGCGCGCGCAGGGCGACGGCCAACTCATCATCGTCTCGTCCTGGGCCGGGCGCTATGCCTCGCGGATGACCGGGGCGGCCTACAGCGCCACCAAGCGCGCGCTCATCTCGCTCAACGAATCCCTGAACGACGAAGAAGGCGCGCACGGCATCCGCTCGACCGTGATCATGCCGGGCGAGGTGGCCACGCCGATCATGAAGGCGCGGCCCAAACCGCCCTCCGAGGCCGATATGGCGCGGATGCTCCAGGCGGAAGACCTTGGAGAAACCGTTCGTTTCGTGGCCGAAATGCCCGCGCGCGCCTGCGTGAACGAAGTGCTGATCTCGCCCACCTGGAACCGTTTCTATCAGGGAATATCGGAAGTGGACTGAGCCTTCGCCAATTCACGACTCCTCATGTGAAAGGGGCGGCCCCGCTTGGGAGCCGCCCCTTCGATGTCTCACGCGCACCCCGGGTTGGGGGCGATACCGGGTCAGGTCAGGGCGCCGGTGGCTTCGAAGCCGAGGATGTTGTCGGATGTGAAGCCGGAGAGGTCGCCGATATCCTCGAAGGTGGCGT
>NZ_JAWLDS010000178.1:0-3194 GCF_041686535.1 Aquicoccus sp.
GGCCGGGTTGAACTCGGGATGACTGTCGAGTTCGAGCGTCTGGCTCACCTGCGCCAGCAAACGCGCCGAGGTCAGGATTGCGATCTCGCCGGAAATCGCGTCGGAGTCGAGCCGGATGTCGGGAAACATCGCCCCCATCGCGTCGTCGACCTGGCTCTTCTGGCCAAGCAGAAGCCTGGCCGAGGATGTGTAGGACGGTGTGACTTGCAGAACCAGCACGACCGCGATCAGCGTGCCGATGAATCCGGCACCGGCGATGACCCACCATCCGCGCTTCAGGATACCGAGGATCTGACCGAAATCCACTACCAGATCCCTGGACTTATCTACATCCCCCGGTTGAGTGGACGCATATGATGATGTCAGGTAGGTATTCATCCTTCGGGCCGCCCGCGTGTATGGCACCAATCCGGGACGATTGTCGACCGAAAGGTTGTGCCCTCCACGGCATCCTTTACGGAGGCCCACATGCCGCCCGTGACAAGAATGATCTCAGCCTTCATCGACTACCCTGCCGTATTTCGCACGCTCGGGGCCGACTTGTGGTGATCCGGTAAACCGCTTTCTGCCTCCGGTTCCTGTCGTTCCATACCGCGCGGGGCTGATGTGATGATCTCGGCAACGTCGTACTGTTTCATTCGTTGGGCCCCGGCGAAGATGATGATCTCGCCCACGAGACCGATGGCGAGAATCTGTATGCCGAGCACGACCATCATGACCGCAAATATCAGTGCGGGACGGTCCGCAAGAGCCGTCTCACCAAAGAGGCGGTGGAAGACCAGGACCGATGTCGTGATCGCGCCGACGAGAAAGATCGGCAAACCGATCGCGCCGAAGAACCGGAGGGGACGGCGCAGGAATTTCAGCACGACATAGAGCGCGAGCGCATCGAGCAGGGCGCGAAGATGCCCCAGCGGCTTGAAGACATACGGCGCATCGCGTGCAGATGCCTCCGAGGCCGGTCTGACCGACACCTCGCCAAGGAGATGACCGCGTTGTGCTGCAATGATTGGCAGGAAATGCTGCCGGACACCGAAATTCGTCGCATCCTCCAGGGTGCTGCGTCGGACAAGCCGCGCGCGGCAGAAGGGATCGGACGGAACGGTCCCGAACAGCATCTTGAGAACCCGCGCGAAGATGCCCTTGCGGATCCCCTGCCAGCCACCATCGGGTCTGCTCGTACGAGAGGCGGACACCATGTCATGGCCATGGGCCTCCATCGCCTCGAACAGAACTGGCAGATCCGACGGATCGATCTGCGGCCAGCCCGGCAGCAACAGGATCAAGTCACCACGTGCGCGCCGCAGACCCGTTGCCAGAGCGGCATCCTCGCCAACCCAGGGTCGCTGACCCAGCACGGTCAGTTCCGGCCAATCCGGCAACAGGCTCCGCAGGTCGTCGAGATGGCGGGTGTATTCGCCATTTATGATCGCGAGGACTTCATAGCGCAGTCCAAGCCCGTCGAGATGGTCTCGATAGGTGCCGAGAGTGTCGCGCAGGCCGTCCCGCTGGTCGGTTGTCACGAGTACGGTAAAATGCGGGTATTCCGTGCCATTTTCCATAAGATGAATGTCTAGCATGAAGTCCTCTGAACAAATACGATATTCTATACGATATTTCTGTTTCAGACACGGTCGGTCGGGCCCTGTCGTGGCGCGTCCTGACCGCCATGAGTCTGAAAAAGAACGCCGGTCACGAGACCGAGCAATATCAGGAACACGGCAAGAGACGCCGTCAGCGCTGCGACGGTCATCGGCACGACGGCAGGGGTGGAGGCAGGGATCGCCAGCAGCGCAATGAGCGCAGTGACAGCCGCGACCGACGCCACGCCGCCAAAGCGCGCAAGCGGACGCCTGGCGAAGATCAGAAGGGTCTTGATGACCATGAGATCGAGAAGCACCTTGAAGATACGCGACAGCCCGTATTTCGATTCACCGAACTGCCTTGCGTGGTGGCGTACCCCGACCTCGGCCACGCGAGCGCCCATCGGGATCGACATCGCCGGGATGAAGCGATGCATGTCCGAATAGAGCGGCACACGGCGAATTACCTCGGCCTTGTAGACCTTCAGAGAGCATCCGTTGTCGCGGATTGGCAGCCCGGTCACCTTTCCGATCAGCCAGTTAGCCAATTTCGAAGGCACCTTGCGCGACAGCAACCTGTCCTGACGATTGATACGCCAGCCAACGACAAGGTCGTGGTCCTCGCCAAGTTTGTCGATCATCATCGGAATGTCCGCGGGATCGTTCTGCAGATCACCGTCCATGGTGACGAGATACCGGCCGATGGCATGGTCGATCCCCGCCTGCATCGCCGATGTCTGGCCGGCATTGCGGCGAAATCGCACCACGAGGATCCGGGGATCGCGGGCCGCGATCTCGCGCAGGCGCGGAATCGTGTTATCGGTGCTGCCGTCATCGACCAGGACAATCTCGAAACTGTAGCCACTCGGCTCCAGCGCGGTTACAATCCTCTCATGCAGCAGAGCGACATTGTCCTCTTCGTTGTAGATCGGCACACAAACCGAAATATCCGGGCGTTTTGTCTTGGATCCGTTCATTGTACTGTCCAGCCATCATCCTCATGGATCAGTTGCCATCCGGTTTGTATCATGCTGCCGGGTTGACAGATAGTATTCCGTGACATGGAAAAAAACTTAAGTGGCCTGAAGCTGCATATTTGCAAACCTTCGCCATGTGCCGTCATTTCAAGTTTTTCCGAACCGGGAGAGCCTCCGAGATCTCTCTGAAGCCTTGTTGAAGGCATGCAAGGAGGTGTTGAATGACCGATGAGACGCGCGACGGCGCCGCAGGCGCGGAATTCCAGTATCTCGGTGCGACAGGCACGCCCGTGCGGCAGGCACGCCCGTGCGGCCGGCAAAAGGCACCAGCCAGCCCGTTGCAAGCCGAACTGGCCAAGGCCAACGCGTGCGATGGAACAACAAAGGCCTGCGCTCTCTTGCCGCTCAAATCGCTTGACATCCACACCGTGAGACCCGATCCGTGACGGCCATGGCTGGTTTCAATTCCAAGTGATTATCAACGGATATTGACATGAAACGACAACAGCTTGAGCTTGGGCGCGAGGAGCTGCGCCAGGCGCGGCGGGAGAGCCGCGGGCTTTACTGGTTCGTCGGCGTCTTCAGCTTCTTTGCCAACCTGTTGATGCTGACCGGGCCGCTTTACATGCTGCAG
>NZ_JAWLDS010000179.1:0-3129 GCF_041686535.1 Aquicoccus sp.
TGCTCAACCGCACCGCCCGGCGCCCCGAGGATATCGTCAAGCACATCGGCGTGCGCCCGCTGGCCACCCTGCCCTATATGCGCAGCCGGTCCGAGATTTTCTGGAAACGTCTCGTCAAGCTCGCAGTCTATCTGGCGATCCTTGTCGGGTTGCCCGCCGCAGTCTATGCGGTGCATCTGTATTACCTGCCGCTCGACCTTCTCGCCGATCGGGCCATGAACAAGATCGGGGTGCGGTGGTGAACCGGCATTACGATATCAGGAGCGATTGAGATGGAACGCATTCAGGAAGCCTTGGCCAAGGCGCGCGCCGCACGCCAGAAGAACAGCGCGACCCGCGCCGATCAGCAGCAGGGCAGCACCAATCGCACCGAGCATGCTCCGGCCCCTGTTCCCAGCGTGCCGGTGGACGACGCTTGGGGAGCACTGGCGCCTTTCAAGCTCAACCGTGCGCATCTGCGAAAGCACCGGGTTGTGGCCGCCGAAGGCGGGCGCGACAGCGCGCCATATGACCTTCTGCGCACCAAGATCATCCACCAGGCCCAGAGCCACGGCTGGCGGCGGGTGGCGATCGTCTCGCCCGATGTGGGGGCGGGCAAGAGCACCACGCTAGCCAACCTGGCTTTCAGCTTCGAGCGGCAGCGCGACATGCGCGTGCTCTGCGTTGATCTCGACCTGCGGCGTCCAATGTTGCACAAGGTTCTTGGGCAGGAGCCCGACCATTCCATGGCCGACATTCTGGAGGGCCGGGTGCGCTTTGCCGAGCACGGGCTGCGGCTGGGCCAGCGCGTGGGGTTCGGACTCAACCGTGGACCTGCGCCCAACCCCTCGGAACTGCTGCTGAGCCGCGAAGCACGCGCCGCCCTGGACGAAATCGAGGCGGGCTACGCCCCCGATCTGGTCTTCTTCGACATCTCGCCGCTCAATGCCAGCGACGACAACATCGCCTTCCTGCAGAATGTCGATTGCGCTGTTATAATCGCGGCGGCCGAGGCCACGCCGATGAGCCGTATCGACCAGGCCGAGCGCCAAGTCGCCGAGCTGACCAACGTGATGGGGATCGTACTCAATAAGTGCCGCTATATCAGCGACACAGAAGGGTATGATTACTACTGATGACGGGTATCGGGGGACACAAGGAGCAGTGATGCCCGACATCGCGATCATCATCCCGCATTACAATGATGTGGTCCGGCTCGAGCGCTGCCTCTCCGCGTTGATGGGAAACGACCTGCCGGGCTGCGAAGTTTTGGTGGTCGATAATGGCTCGACCGAGTCCTTGGAGGACGTCCGGGCGCAATTCCCGGCCATCCGCTTCGTCACCGAGCAAGAGAAGGGCGCCGCCGCCGCGCGTAATCGCGGCGTGGCCGAGACGACCGCGCCGCGCCTCATGTTCATCGATGCCGATTGTGTGGCCGCGCCCGATTGGGTCGCTGTGGGTCGTGCCGTGGCGGATCGGGCCGATCTGATCGGGGGTCGCGTGGAGATATTCGACGAGACACCACCCCCGCGCAATGGGGCCGAGGCGTTCGAGGCGGTCTTTGCCTTCGATTTCCGCCACTACATCGAGGTGCAGGGCTTTTCTGGCACCGGCAACCTGATCACAAGACGCGATGTGTTCGAAGATGTCGGCCCCTTCCGCGGCGGCGTCTCGGAGGATCGCGACTGGTCGTTTCGCGCCACCGCCAAAGGCTATCGGCTGATTTACGAGGATGGGCTGCGCGTGGGCCACCCGTCACGGCAGGACTGGGCGGCGCTGCGGGGCAAGTGGCGGCGGATCACGCAGGAGATGTTCGGCCAGACTGGGGGCGGGGCAATGGCGCGCGTGAGATGGGCGCTGAAGGGGCTGTTGATGCCGGTGAGCATCGTCGCGCATCTGCCGAAGGTCGTGACGAGTCCCAAACTCTCCGGCCCACGCGACCGTTGGCGCGCTGCCCTCACTCTGGTGCGGCTGCGGCTGCTACGCATGGTCTGGATGCTGCGACAGGCGGTCGGATTGGAAATCTGAGGCGCAAAAACAAAGGGCCGCTAGTTGCGGCCCTTTATCAAAATTCTGACTGGGTATTCTTACCTTACGCAGCCTTGCGCTTGCGGCGCAGCACGGCCACGCCACCAAGTGCGGTCAGCAGCAGCAGGCCACCGGCAGGCAGCGGGACCGCAGAGATTATGAACTCTGCGCTACCATTGTTGGGATCATTTCCTTCCGAGAACATCAGCACATAGGTACCGGCACCATACCCATTGATATCATACGTGATCGGCGGGACAACAAATGGTGTGCCGTCGTTCCCGGCACCGGTTACAAGAACACAATCGGTCGACCCGAAGCTGGCCTGAACATCAGCACCGCATGCCGTTTCCGTATTCGGAGTATGAGGCAGGATTGCCGTCAGTGCGCCACTGTCGAAGTCGCCATAATAAAGCTGGAAGCCGCTGCGTGCTCCTTCAGCATCAAGCAGGTCACTTTCCGGTGCATAATCCTGAAAAGTCAATCGGAATGACGCATTTGTCGTGAACTCAGAATAGGCCAGAAAACTATCGGGGGATGTAGAATCCCAGTCGAAGTCAATGTTCGCCGTTCCATTGGCAAGAGAGTTCTGTTTCACGGAACCATCGCCACCGCTAAGGACCGTGCCAGTGTTGCCGCCAATACCGCCCGTAAAGCTCACGGTGACCGCTTCCGCTTTTTCAGCGCCGAAGGCGACCATCACCCCAATTGCCAACGCACTCGCGCCAGTCATGCTCAAAATTTTGTTCATAAAACTCATATTCCTTCTCCACACACAGGGTTCACCTTTGTTTCACTGTACTCCCTGACGGCCATTCCGCAAATAGGGAATCCACACTCCAGCCCCATTTTCACCACATTTTCGACGTGAATTTGACCCGCACACACAACCTGAAAGGGAAAGTCGAAAGGCTGATTTCAGAACAACCGCCAATCGGGGCAGAAGGGTGGTACTGTTGCCGATCCGCGAACAACCGCCCCACGTCATCTTTCAGTCTGGGCGAATCGCCCTGTCGCAAAGCAAAACGGCCGCAACTGGCGACCGTTTTTACGTCGTTTCTTCAAAACTTTATCAGTCAGGCGGTCTGCTTGCGGCGACGCAACGCGGTCAGGCCACCGATA
>NZ_JAWLDS010000180.1:0-3123 GCF_041686535.1 Aquicoccus sp.
GCGCGGTTGAGGGTGTTGTCGCCGCCGCTCGTCGATTGGCGGATGTTGACGAAATAGCGCAGGAGCGGCACCTCGCCCAGCACGGGGTGATCATGCGTGGCCTGGTGCAGGTCGCCCCAGGCCAGCGATTCGAGCGACGTGCCTTGCGTCTCGGCCAGCCATGTCAGCGCGTCGTCGAGCGCCATGCGGGCGATGTCTGAACAGGTCTCCTGCCGGCTCGAATGGATCACGTCGCACCAGGCCGCGGCGCCATCCACGTCGCGAAAGACGCGCTCGATGAAGAGCGGCTCGACATGGGTGAATTCATCGGCCAGCGGGCCGAGCTCGTCGCGGATGAGGCGTTCCTGCAGGGCGCGCATCCAGGCCATGTAGATGAGCGGTTCGGGGAGGTATTCGTTCATCTCGCCGTTCCAGTCGGCCAGCAGGTCGAGCGCCACCTTGCGGCGGCGTTCGGTGGAGCCTTCGGGCGCGGCCTCGCCGGTGAACCACAGGTCCTTGCCGACGAGGGGCAGGAGGGTGCGGGCGGTGACGCTCACGCTGTCGAGCTGGGCCTCGACAAAGCTGTCGCGGCTGTGGACCTGGCGCAGTTGCATGAGGCGGGTCCAGCGTTGCACGCGCTGCGTGTCGCCCCAGTCGTGGCTGACATGCAAGGGGAAGGGGCGTTCCAAGAGCTTGTTGTTGGTGTTGCCGACGATGCCACCCTCGGGGGCGATGAATTCGGGGTTGGCGTCGTAGTTGAGCCGCCCCTGCCAGCGGTTCTGCGGCTCGGCACCGAGGGCGGGCATCCGCCCCTCGCTGTCGTGGTCGGCGTCGCGGCGGGGCATGGCGCCCACGGTCTTCATCGCCACGTTGAGGCGGTCGGCGAAAATCAGGTTCTGCGATGGGGCCACGTATTTCTCGCCCGCTTCGATCGCCTCGGAGATGCTGCGCGCCCGCATCAGGCCGATGCCCGCGCTCATCGTCGTGTCCTGGTCGTCGAGCGCGGTCCAGGCGACGGAGGCGACATGGCCGGGCGGCGTGACCGTGCCGAGCCCGGCGTGGGAGGCGGGCAGGACCGGGCCGTTCTCGGTCCAGCGCAGGGTCATCGTGACCGGCGCGTTGTCCTTGATCTCGATGATCGAGCGGCGGGTCTCGAAGGGTTTGAACCCGTCGGGGGTGCGGTATTCCTCGGAATCGTCGGGATTGAGTTCCTCGATCATCACGTCGAGATCGTCGAGATAGGACGAGGTCAGCCCCCATCCGAGGCGGTTGCCGCGCCCCGAGAGCACCAGCGGCACGCCGGGGATGGTGCCGCCGATCACCCCGCCGGAGCCGAGTTCCAGCCGCGCGAGGTACCAGATCGACGGCGCGGAGAAGCCCAGGTGCGGGTCATTGGCCAGAAGCGTGCCGCCCGTGGCCGAGCGGCTGGGCGCCGCGGCCCAGCCGTTCGAGGCATTGGCAAGGCCAGGCCCCCGGAATGGCGAGAGCGGACCGTCGGGCCTCGCGCTGGTGTCATCGGCAAGGCGCAGATCCCCGGCCCCCGGCATGATCGCGGCGTATTCTGGCAGCGCCCCCACGCCGGAGCCCGGCGCATCGGGCAGGATGTCGGCCAGCCGCGCCTCGTCGGGCAGGGCCAGTGACAGGCGCGCGCGCAAGACTTCCCGGTCGAGCTGCGACATCATCTGCACCGCCATCAGCTTGATCATCGCGACCGAATCCGCCGGCTGCCAGGGCGAGACCGGCATGTCGAAGAGGAACATCTCGGGCGCGCCGCGCCCCAGGGCGTCGCGGTTGATCTCGTCGAGGCGCGCGTTGACCCCGTCGGCATAGGCTTCCAGCGCGGCCAGCGTATCGGCATCCTGAGCCGCGACCGAAGATCGCGCAAGGCGGTAAAGGTCGAGCCGGCGCATGAGCTTGTCGATGTCCAGGGTGCGCGCGCCGAACACTTCCGATAGGCGCCCCTGCGCGGTGCGGCGCATCACCATCATCTGCCACAGCCGGTCCTGGGCATGGGCATAGCCCAGCCCGAAGAACACCCCGGCGTCATCGTCGGAAAAGACATGCGGCACATTGGAATGGTCGCGCACGATCTCGACCGCCGTGTCGAGACGCTCGACCCTGAGCCGCTTGTCATAATCGGGGAGCGACCGCGCGGCGAAGTAATAGACCGCCCCCACCGCCAGCACGGCCAGGACAAGGACCGCCACCGTGATCCGCATCAACCATCGAAATACCCGCGCCATTGATCGACTGCCCTGTTCCTGCCTGTCCTGTCGGCCCAGCTGTGCACCCGGAGCCTCCTGTCAAAGCCCCTTGCCATTCCGCGCCGTGCCAGACAAACCTTAAGTGGAATGAAGGCAAGGGGAAAGACATGGCAAAGCTGGCATTTCTTGGATTGGGCGTGATGGGCTATCCGATGGCGGGGCATCTGCGCGCCGAGGGGCACGAGGTCACGGTCTATAACCGCACCGCGGCCAAGGCCGCCGCCTGGGTCGAGGCGCATGGCGGCACCGCGGCCGCAACCCCGCGCGAGGCCGCGGAAGGGGCCGAGTTCGTGATGGCCTGCGTCGGCAACGACGACGATCTGCGCGCCGTCTGTCTCGGGCCGGAGGGGGCCTTTGCGGGCATGGACAAGGGCGCGATCTTCGTCGATCACACCACCGTTTCCGCCGCCGTCACCGGCGAGCTTTACGCGGCTGCCCGCGAGATCGGGGTCAGCTTCGTGGACGCGCCGGTGTCAGGCGGGCAGGCGGGGGCCGAGAATGGCGTGCTCTCGATCATGTGCGGCGGAGACAAGGCGGCATTCGAGGCCGCCGAGCCGGTGATGGCCGCCTATGGCCGTTCGATCAAGCGCCTGGGCGAAAGCGGCGCAGGGCAGCTCACCAAGATGGTCAACCAGATCTGTATCGCGGGGCTTGTTCAGGGCTTGGCCGAGGGGCTGCATTTCGCGCAGAAGGCCGGGCTTGACGGCAAGGCGGTGGTCGATGTGATCAAGGGCGGTGCCGCCGGAAGCTGGCAGATGGAGAACCGTCATGGAACCATGCTGGACGACGAGTTCGACCACGGGTTTGCCGTCGACTGGATGCGCAAGGATCTGGGCATCTGCCTTTCCACCGCAGATGAAAACGGCGCATCGTTGCCGGT
>NZ_JAWLDS010000181.1:0-3097 GCF_041686535.1 Aquicoccus sp.
ATCCATGAGGTTTGGAATATCGAATATCTTGTTTTGAGTTCAGGTTTTTGCCGCCCCGTGCCTCATATACAACGACCATAAGAAAAAGTCTCTTCCACAGGCGCTTTGGGGTCATGCCTGGTGGCAATCCAGATAAACGGATCTCATGAGCGACCTGATCGGAAAAAAATTGACCGTATTGGGCGCAGGCGTTGTGGCGTCTGTGTGCACAGCTGTCCCCCTCTTTTCCCAGGATGCTCCAGAAATCAGCACGGGCTATAACAGCTACGGCTATCCGGGCATGATCGACATGCCGGTCGCGACCAGCCGACCAGATGGTGAGCTGGCCTTCTCCGTCAGCCATTTCGCTGGTCAGACCCGCAACACCCTGACCTTCCAGATTCTGCCACGTCTGTCGGGCAGCTTCCGGTACTCGGTGCTTGACAATATCCTGTCGGAGGGCACCGAAACACTCTATGATCGCAGCTTCTCTCTGCATTACCGCATCGCGGATGAAACGGATCTACGCCCTGCCTTCGCAATCGGGCTCAACGATTTTCTCGGCACGGGAGTCTATTCGTCAGAATATCTCGTTGCCACCAAGACGTTCGGGACATCGGTTCGTGTCAGTGGTGGAATCGGCTGGGGCCGGCTTGGCGGGGCCGGTGGATTCAGCAATCCGCTGAGGATCTTCGATAACCGGTTCAAAACTCGGCCGGCGCGTGACGCAGGCGAAGGCGGAGAGGTCGAGGCAGAGCAGTTCTTCCGCGGCGACGCGGCGTTTTTTGGTGGGATTGAATGGCAGGCCACCGACAGGTTGCGACTGACGGCAGAGTATTCTTCTGACGATTACCCACGCGAAGACCCGTCAGCATTCCAGCGCGACATACCGTTAAACTTCGGGGCCACATACACGGTCAGCCCCGGCATCGATCTGTCTCTGCGCTACCTCTATGGAAGCGAAATCGGCGTTCAGCTTACCGCCGCTGTGAACCCGAAAAATCGCCCCCACGCGTCGGGACGCGCACCGTCTCCGCCTCCCGTCATGCCACAGACCTCCGCTGCGGCACTCTCCTGGGGGGATATGCTGGAGAGCCGGGACAGCCTGCGCCAGCAGCTCTCCGGCGCCTTGAACCGGCAGGGGATACGCCTGCATGGCTTCAAGCTGAACCGAACCAGTGTCCGCGTGGAGATCGAGAACGACACCTATCGCAAGCAGGCACAGGCCATTGGCCGCACGGCCCGGGTCTTGTCGCGACGCATGCCGGCCCGCATCGAGACGTTTTCCATCGTGTCCGTGGCCAAGGGCATGCCCATCTCGGAAACCCGCATTCGTCGCAGTGACATGGAGGCGCTCGAGCACGAGCTGGATGGCAGCTGGCAGAGTTTCGCCCGGGCGCAGATCGCCTCTCCGGTCAGTCTCACGCAGCCTGTCCCGGACCGCTATCCGAACTTTGACTGGTCCTTGAAGCCGTATCTGACCCCGAGCTTTTTCGACCCTGACGATCCGCTGCGTGCCGATGCCGGGGCAGAGATTTCAGCCCGCTTCGAGCCTCTGCGCGGTTTGGAATTCTCCGGCAGCATTCGCAAGAAAGTGATCGGCAATCTGGACGAGTCGACGCGCGAGTCGGATTCGGTCCTGCCGCGGGTCCGCAGCGATTTCAACCTGTATGACAAGGAGGGCGATCCGGCGCTCACCGAGCTGACAGCGGGCTATTATTTCAAGCCGGGAAAGAACCTCTATGGCCGGGCGACCGTGGGCTATCTGGAGCGGATGTTCGGCGGGATTTCCACGGAACTGCTCTGGAAGCCCAATGACAGCTTCTTCGCGATCGGCGTCGAGACCAACTATGTCAGGCAACGCGACTTCGATCAAAGGTTCGGCTTTCAGGATTACGACGTGGTGACCGGACATGTGTCGGCCTATTCGGAACTCGGCAACGGGTTTCACGCCCAGGTTGATGCCGGACGCTATCTGGCCAGAGATTGGGGCGCCACGATTTCGCTGGATCGTGAATTCGGGAATGGCTGGAAAATCGGCGCCTTCGCGACCTTCACCGATGTCTCGTTCGACGATTTCGGCGAAGGCTCCTTTGACAAGGGGATCCGCATCACCGTCCCGACCTCCTGGCTCACCGGCGAGCCAAACAAGGACGGGTTCAGCACCACGGTACGCTCTCTGACACGCGATGGCGGGGCTCGGCTTGATGTCAATGGTCGGCTCTACGATCGGGTGCGCCCGCTCCAGAAACCCGCTCTGCAGGATGGCTGGGGAAGGTTCTGGCGATGAGATTTCCCTCTTTCTCCGTGCCGCGACCCCGCCGCGTCTCGCCCGTGCTGACCATCACCATAACGGCATGTGCCATGATGCTGGCCCTCGGCGGCTGTGACAGGATCACCCCCGCGCTTGGCCTGACCGGCAAGGTCGAACCGGTGCCGTTACAACCCATCGCGACCGAGCGTTTGCGGGTCGTCTTGCCAAAGACCGGTGCCGAGGCTTCCCTTGCGCCGGTATCGCGTCGAGGCGATGTGACGGTCTGGCAGACGCTTGACGGGATCACGCTCAGCTTTCGGCGGGGCAGCCTGATCGCGACACGGGGTCTTGGCGATGATCTGATGTCGGCCGATGTTGATGGCCGGCTCGAGATGCTGCGAAATTCCAGGGATCCCGGCGAGCACGGATACTATCCCCATATCCGCAGCTATCTCGACGGCGAGGACCGTACGGTCTTTCGCAGCTATCAGTGCCGCCGTGTCGCACAGACACAGGCTGGGACAGAGGCAGAGGCCGGCATCACATCAGGCCAATTGCGCCGGATCGAGGAGCTTTGTGTCTCTCCGGTCGATCGGTTCACCAATGTCTACTGGCTGGATCCGGGCGGTACGGTCATCCGCTCGCGGCAATGGATCAGCCCGATGCTCGAGTACATGGAAACCACACGCGTACCGCGCTAGACGGATGCGAACCAACGAGAAAGGATATGCGATGCGGGATGGCAAGGACAGGCGGTACGCCCGCCTCGGACAGGCCCTGGCACTCGGCACGGCGCTGGTGATGCCGGCGGCCTGCGGCGTGATCTATCAAAGCCCCACGGTCAGCCGGGCTGCCGGAACGGGG
>NZ_JAWLDS010000182.1:0-3070 GCF_041686535.1 Aquicoccus sp.
GCGTGCACGTACCTCTGTCGAAAAACGGTTCCCTGGGTTTCCTTTGGTCATGGTCTACCTTCCGAGCTTTTTGCTCTCCGGTAAACCCGGTCTGGTTCACATCGTTGGGCGACGCACCGCTTCGCAGATCGCTTCGGCATCGGCCGCATCTGTCTTGCCACGCTTCACATAGGGTTTGACGTAGGCTGCAGGCATCAGCCGAACATCATGACCGAGTTTGCGCAGCTCGCGGCCCCAATGGTGGGCGGATCCGCACGCCTCCATGCCGACAACACAACGCGGCAGCGTTTCAAAGAATGCCAGCAGCTTTGTCCGTTTGATCTTCTGGTTGATGATCCGGCGTCCCGTCGCGGAGACACAGTGAACCTGAAAAACATCCTTGGCCAAATCGAGGCCCACGGTCCTTACTGTCATTGGTGGCTCCTTTCCTTGCAGTCGATAGCAACTGCACTTTGGCACGTTTGATGCCGGTGGAGCAGGAGCCATCCACCTCATCCGCTCAGGGCCGACCGTGTTGTCCATGCATAGGGGGCGGACTTAGGCCATGCACCGCAGGTGCACCCTCTTTATGCCATAACAGAGGAAGCTGACATCCATCCGAGTTTGCAAGGGGATTTTTCGCTGCACCGCCGCAAGTCGGTTCGGAGCCCCTACTTGCCATTCAGAGAGATCGAGATGCTGCAGGCGCACTGGGCTGGCCTGCGATCAGCTCGCCGTCACCGGCGACGATACAGGGCAATGTCCAGCCGAACTGCGCCATGCTGGCGGCGATCCTCGTTACCGGTCCTGCCCAGGCATTATGGCATTGCGGGCACAGGGGCGAAGCCTGTCGATCGGCCACGTCTCGATCTCGCGCGGCGCGAAGACAAGGTCCATGGCTGCTCTCTGCTGTGGCGAAGGGTAATTACCCACGTGAATCTTGGTTCCGATCTCGCTGGCACACAAGCGAACACATCGGAATCTCAACTCCCGCCTCTTCCAACCGTTTCAGATTGCTGAGCGACGACGTGATCCAGATCAATGGCAGCACGACTGTTTCCACTACGATGGTAAGGTGCTGCCAAGGCTGGACCACTCCGTATCGTACCAAGGGCGCGGCCGCGGTTCGGCTGGTTGATCAAGCCGGAGTCCAGATGCGCACAGAACGGATGGAAAGCCATGAACAGGAACCAGCAGATCCACGCGTGGTATTTCGCCGCCGCCTTCATGATTCTGGTGCTGGCGCAATCGTGGTTTTCGCAAGCGACGGTCACCGAACGCATCCCCTACAGCACCTTTCTGGAATATCTCGAGTCGGATCGCATCGCCGCGGTCACCGTGCGCGCCGAGCAGGTCGAGGGGCGCTATCGCGATCCGATCGACGGCAACACCCATTTCGTCACCAATATCGTGCCGCCCGACCTGACCGAACGGCTGGAGCGATCCGACGCGGAATTCGACGGCACGGTGCAGAACACGTTCCTGAGCACGGTGCTGTCCTGGGTCGTGCCGATCCTGCTGATCTTCGCGCTCTGGAGTTTCCTGTTGCGCGGGGTGATCGAGAAGCAGGGCATAGGCGGGATGATGAATGTCGGCAAATCCCGCGCCAAGGTCTATGTCGAGCGCGACACCGGCGTGACATTCGAGGATGTGGCGGGCGTGGACGAGGCCAAGTCGGAGCTCAGGGAGATCGTCGATTTCCTCAAGGAGCCGGAAAAGTACAGCCGCCTCGGCGCGCGCATTCCCAAGGGCATCCTGCTGACCGGCCCGCCCGGCACCGGCAAAACGCTTTTCGCGCGCGCCATCGCGGGCGAGGCCGGGGTGCCGTTCTTTTCGATCTCGGGCAGCGAGTTCGTCGAGATGTTCGTCGGCGTCGGGGCCGCGCGGGTGCGCGACCTCTTCGATCAGGCGCGCAAGGCCGCGCCCTGCATCATCTTCATCGACGAGCTGGATGCGCTTGGCCGCCGCCGCGGCATCGGCGGCTACGGAGGTGGCAGCGACGAGAAGGAACAGACCCTGAACCAGCTTCTGGCCGAACTTGACGGGTTCGACCCGCGCGAGCGGGTCGTGCTTCTGGCCGCGACCAACCGGCCCGAAATTCTCGACCCCGCGCTGATGCGGGCGGGGCGGTTCGACCGGCAGGTGGTTGTCGATCGCCCCGACAAGATCGGCCGGGCGGCGATCCTGCGGGTGCATCTGCGCAAGGTTCAGGTCGAACCCGATCTCGACATCGATGCCGTGGCCGGGATCACACCCGGTTTCACCGGGGCGGAGCTGGCCAACCTGGTGAACGAGGCGGCGATTCGCGCGACGCGGCGCGGGGCCGGGCGCGTGGCGATGCAGGACATCACCTCGGCGCTGGAACGCGTGGTGGCGGGGATGGAGCGCAAGGGGCATCTTCTCAACACGCGCGAACGGGAAACCGTGGCCTGGCACGAGATGGGCCATGCGCTGGCCGCGGCGCGGCTACCGGGGGCCGATCCGGTTCACAAGGTATCGATCATCCCGCGTACCATCGGGGCATTGGGATACACGTTGACCCGTCCCACCGAGGACCGCTTCGTGATCACCCGGTCCGAGCTGGAGAACCGCATGGTGATGCTGCTGGCGGGGCGCGCGGCGGAACAGATCCGCTTTGACGAATGGTCCACCGGTGCGGCCGATGATCTGGTGCGCGCCACGGATATCGCGCGACAGATCGTGACCCGCTTCGGGATGGACGACACTTTGGGGCTGGCCGTTCTGGAACAGGATCGCGGCGGCTTCCTCGGGGAGGACAAGCTGAGCGTCTCTCCGCGGGATCATTCCGAGGCCACCGCGCGCGAGGTCGACCTGGCGGTGCGCGGGTTGCTCGGGGCGGCCTATGACCGCGCGGTGGATCTCTTGCGCGACAATCACGCCGATCTCCAGGCCGGGGCGCGGCTGTTGCTGGAGCGCGAGACGATCACGCCCGCCGAGTTCGCCCCCCTGAAACCCGGGGAGGTCGCCGCCGCATGACCCGCAAGTCCGACCCCTCGACCAAGCCGCAGGGCCCGCCGGCCCCGAAACCGACGGGGCCACCGCGTGCGCCCCGCGCCGCAAGCGCCCCGCA
>NZ_JAWLDS010000183.1:0-3061 GCF_041686535.1 Aquicoccus sp.
GTCATGACTGGCTTTCTAGACTGCGCCCCGGCTCCGGCCGGGGCGTTTTTTTCGAGCCCAGACCTATGCCATCGGGGATCGGCCCGAAGTCCGGTCTTGTTGCACCAAATGCATCTTAGAGCGCCCCGCCTTTAACCTGAGACATAAGATATGGGCAGGGCGTGATCAGCGGTTAAATCTTGTTCTGCGTTTCACCAAACCTGTGATTGGGGTTTTCGGCTGAACGCTTAACAGATGATACGTTTCCGAATCCAGGTGGACAACTGCTCGAAAGCAACCACCACCACGAGGATGACAAGGATGATCGCAGCGGCCTGATCGTAGCGGAACAGCCGCATCGCCGTAGAAAGTTCCACTCCGATCCCGCCTGCACCCACAAGCCCGAGGGTGACGGCAGAGCGGATTGCTTTTTCGACACTGAACAGGGAAGTGGCAGTCATCGAGGCGAAGCTTTCGGGTATGATGGAACCAAAAATGACCGAAAGGCGCCCACTGCCCGTCGCGGCAAGGGCTTCCGACGGGCCTTTTCGGACCTCTTCGAACCGTTCGGAGTAGAACCGAGCTGCGAAACCGATCGTGTCCATGATGATGGCAAGGATGCCCGCCAGTGGCCCCAGCCCGACGGTCACCACGAAGATCAGCGCCCAGATAAGGTCGGGGATCGTACGCGACACAGAAATCACAAAGCGGGCGAGGGTTCGGACCACCCCATTCGGCGCGGTATTGCGCGCAGCAAGCAAGGCAAGGGGTACCGAGAACAGACAGCCGAATGTGACGCCGACGACAGCGATGTTCATTGTCTCCAGCATCGCATCCGCGATGTTGGGCATGCGGGAAAAATCCGGCGGAACGGCCTGACCGACGAAACGCACCAGATTGCTCGCGCCCTTGACCAGCCGGTCGACGGAAAGACCCGAGGCCATCATACCCTGTATAAAGAACGCGGCAAAGCCGACAAGCACCACCCAGGTCAGGGCCGAGGGTGCGCGGAAGCGCGGCGGAAGGTTGGTGTTCTCGCTCATGCGGCGGCCTCCGTCGGTTCGGCGTCCACGCGGGTCATACCGGCGTAAAGAGCGTTCAGCTGATCGGTATCCGTGTCTGCGACGGCCGCGTCGATCTCGATGCGACCGGCCTTCATTCCCAGGATGCGGTCGGCGTATTCCTGCGCCAGTTCAAGATGGTGTAGTGTGCATAGCATTGTCAGCCCCTCTTCGCGAACGATGCGCCACAGCAGGTCGAGCACTTCGCGCCCGGCCTTGGGATCGAGGCTGGCGATCGGTTCGTCGGCCACAACGACGCGGGGGGCCTGCATCAGCATCCGCGCGATGGCGACGCGTTGCTGCTGGCCGCCCGACAGCTCTGACGGGCGGTGCAGGGCGCGGTCGGCCATGCCGACCCGTTCGAGGCAATGGAGGGCGCGCGCGCGCTCCTCCACAGGGGCTGTAAGGCTCAGGCAGGACAAAAGACCCATCTTGTGCCGCCCCATGGCACCCAGAAGCACATTCTGGAAGGCGCTCAATTGAGGGACGAGGTTGAACTGCTGAAAGACATACCCCATGCTGCGCCGGATCTGGCGCAGCTTGCGCCCGCGTGCGGTGGACAGTTGTTCACCGTGAATATGGATCGCGCCCGACCCGAGCTTTTCCAGCCCGTTCAGACTGCGCATCAGGGTGGATTTCCCGCACCCGTTGGCCCCAAGCAGAACAACGCCCTGACCTTCGGCCATGTCAAACGACACGCCGCGCAAGACATCGAGTTTGCCATAGCTGACGCGGAGGTCCTTTGCGGCAATGGCTGGGATCATAAACGGCTCCTGGAATGGGGGAATTCTCAATAGTGAAAGGCGGCCAGTCCTTTCGGATGGCCGCCCCGCGTCATCAGACAGACCGGTATCACTCGTCCAGCGGGATACCGGCGACCGAGTATGCTTCGCGCACGATATCGTAAATGGCCGGATCGGTCTCGAAGGACATGTAGGCGTCACGCTCGATGAACTTGTCGGCATTCCGCTCGGTCGAGGTCAGGCTGTCCCACAGCACGTCGGTGTGCTCGGTCAGGGTGGCGCGCAGAGAATCGCGGCACTCTTGCGGCAGCGAGGCGCGCATGACGACAGGGTCGCCCGGCAGCGTGTCGGTCTGGGCCAGCAGGCGGTAGTCGGTGTCGGGGTCCTGTTCGCGCACAGCGTCCCAGTCCTTGTTGCCACCGCCCATGGCGTCGACGTCATCGTTGATCAGGACTTGGATCCGGGCATCGCCTGCCATAGTGATCTCGGCGTCGGTTTCAGGATCGAGGCCAGCCTGGGCCATCAGCATCATCGGGAAGATGTGACCCGAGGTCGAGCCCACGTCCTTGAGCGCGACCCGCTTGCCGGCCAGATCGGCGAGCGTCTCGATGTCGCTGTCGGCCTTGACGACGAAGCTGGAGCCGTAGTTCGGACGCACGACCGAGAACAGGATGTCCATCTCGGCCAGTTGCTGGAACAGGACAAATTCGGACGGGCCGGCAAAGACGAAGTCGACTTCATCGAACTGCAGAGCCGTGCCCGCAGCTGTGCGGTTCGACAGGGAATAGAGCGCCAACTCGACGCCGGTCAGTTCCTCGAAGGTTTCGGCAAAGGGGCCGAAAGCTTCCGTCAGATCGCCCATGCCTTCGATGCCGGTGTCGGCCATGCTCAGTGGGGAGGGGCAAACCTCGCTCACCGATTGTGCAGATGCTTGGCCCGCGAAAAGCGCAGCAGTAGCGGCGGCAGCACATGCCACCCAGTAAGTGCTTCTCATCTTGCTAGTCTCCTTGATAGAATTACGGTCTCACATGAGCTAACAAGGCAGAAACACAGTTTTGTGACGAAATTGAATGGATTCGAGGATGATCTTTGAAGATTCGGTTTTGAGACCATCGACGAATGGACCGTTGCGCGCCGATACGTGAGTCTTGAAAGCCCCGCGCGCGTGAACGACAATCCCAACATTAGTGGCCCGCTGTGGCGTCCTGATCAGAACCCAGGCCTTTCCGAAGGTCGGCGCTCTTACACCACACCACTTAGCGTATTCGCCATGCCCAT
>NZ_JAWLDS010000184.1:0-3045 GCF_041686535.1 Aquicoccus sp.
GGTCGCGTCGGTGGCGCGAGGCCCAACAATCAGGGCGAATTCCGGTCATTCGCCGTAGCTGCGAACCGGTCATGCGTCGGGGTCGGAATCCGACATTCAACCTATAGCGCACGCGGGCATCACTCCGCGCAGTCGAGGGTCGGCTGTAAGCCCTCATTGCCAGCTTGCCGGGGCGCAGCGAACGGCCGCTCCCGCGATCAGTCACAAACGTGCCGAAACGAGTTGGGTTGTGCCCAATGGTTCTGACCGTGCTAACGTGATGAAGACGCTGAAGTGCTCAACGAGGGACAGAAACCACCGTTCAGGACCGGGCCACCGCCCTGCGCAGCGCCCGGTTTCCAACAGGTTCTGTTTCGTCACCGGGGTGTTGTCCCTCACCTTTCCAGCCGTCGGACCAAAGCCAATCCTCGAAATAGTAGAGCCAGAGATAGGTCCACGGAATGACTGTCTGGTCGATCCGCTTTCGTGCCTCCCACTCCCATGTTCCCGGAAGATAGAGGCAAAGACGCAGCGGATCCCTGTAGACATGAGGCAAAGGTCGCCCGTCTGCCAGTAGCTCCAGGTCCGGATCGTCTATCTGAACGTCGGGCGTTTGGCCCGGTCGATACGTGACGGTGGCAAGATAGGAGCGCGCCAAGGCGGTCGGCTGTATGGGCACTTGCCATGTCAGCTTGTTTGCGCGGACCGTTCCCCCACCTCCGATTGCCGGGTTGGCCTTCAGAAACAGCAGTTGCTGTGACAGGGTCAGGTCCTGATTGCGGCCAGATCCCTTCATTGGTCGCCGAAGAACGTGTTGGCGGGTACGGCCGTTGATGCGGCGACCTGTGATGTCGTCAACCCGATCAGCGGTGCGACGGAAAGCAGGCCTGATTCGCGGCCATCCGACACCGCATTGATGCGGTTTCCGAGAACCCGTCCGGTGACACCGGGGCCGAACGAACGCTCCATGTTCACAGCCAAACGGTCCTGACCAACCGCATCACGAAGAGCCTCGAAGTCGGACAAGGCTTGTGCGTGCCACGCGTAGAATGCCGGAGCGCGGCGCGCATCCTTGTTCCAGTTGTCCGCGAAATTTTCCCCGTCGGTTGTCTCGTTCAGGATGGCATAGCCCTGTCGTCCGTCCAGTATGGGGCGCTCGATAAAGTGCGGCATCATCCGGATCGTTTCGACCACCACATCCATCTCGTCTTCGAAGACATGCCGCCGGACGCAATACGCATAAGCCTGCATCGCGAGCGTGGTGATGATGATCGAAATCGGGGCGACGTCTTCCGTGTTATCTTTATAGAAAACGTCCCGGTGCCGTTTGAGCAATTGGACGATGCGGCGAAGGATGCCCTTCACTGCTTCTCTAACGGGGAACGGCTCCACCGTCGCCTCATCCCGCTGCATGGCGATGAGCTTGCCTGCAAAGGTGGGGCGGAGTGCAGCACGCTCATCGAACAGGGTCTTGTAGGCCCGCGGGTTTGTCGGATGCCACGCATTCAAAGTCCGGTCGGGCACCAGTTCACCCCGGTTGAAGCAGGCCGGGTTCGCGATGGTCGGGGACAGGTCGAGGTGGAAATCCCCCGCATAGTTGAGACGCCAGCAGCGCTTCTTTTCTTCGAGAAGCCGCACGTAGGTCGCGTGTTCCTTCAACCGGTTGCCAACCGCCGCCTTAAGGACCTCCGGGGAGATGCCGGACGCGATACCTGCACAGAAGCAGATCAGATCGACATCGAATTCCCGGCGCCCGATCGGTTTCACGGCCGTTCCGAGCGCGCTGGACCCGTGAAGGTAGACCATGACGCTGACCAGCAGCGGATCGGTCGATCCCGACAACCAGTCCCCGACCGCACCATAGCTCTGGCGGGCACGATCAAACTGGATTTCAGTGAGATCCAGATCTTCGCCGATCTCGTCCAATATGGTGAATATCTGCGTGCGCCGACGAATATCGTTGTCGGTCAGCGGCTGTCGCAAAATCTGGTTCATGCCGCATCTTCCTTGAGTTGATAGACCGGCACGAAGGCATCGGCGGGTTTTGTAAAGAAGATCGGGGTCAGGTGGGGCTTCGCCTTTCGGGCTTCCGACATGCCGAGGCCCTTGAGGCGGCCGATCTTCGTGGTATCGTCCAAAGTGAAAAACCCACTCGGGACGGACGGCGAAACGCGGTAGATGCGATCCCCGTCGTAAGGGTGACCCGTCAGGAGCTTTGCCATGCCGAGGGCGCCGTGTGATTGCCCATCCGCGTAGAGGTTGAGGACTTTGAAGCCGAGCCCTGCAAAACCCGGGCTTTCGGGCAGCATGTAGACCTCATCTTGGCATCCCAGGCTCAGAATGCGGAGATCTGACGGATGCCACCCCAGAAGGGTGATAGCTTCGACGACGGCAATGGCCGTGGGGTTGTTGGCCCAAGTTCCACCATCGGTCAGGCCGATTTCATCGACCGTGCGATGCCGCTTGAAATACGTGGGCGCGGCCGCCGTGGCCAAAGCGGCATCCAGCGCAGTCTTGCGATAATCGGTTTGCAGGCGCGTGTGATGCGCGGTCTTGTAAATATAGGGGCTGCGGAGATCGGCATCCCATGCCGGGATCACCAACCGGGTCTGTGCTTGCCCGATCAGATCGTCGTTCAGGACGGCCCTCAGCTCCCGGGCAAGAATTGCCGCATCGTGCTTTGCTCCGATAGCGTGCCACCCTGTAGCGGTGAGGGTGCGCCAGGCCTTCCGCATCCAGCTCGGCGCCTCATCATCCGCATTGTCCTGGCCGAAGATGACAGGCCCGCGACGTTCGTAAAGCTCCAGCAGCTCTTTTGCCGTGCGACCGAGGCCAAGGCCCAGTGCGATGATGCCACCGGTCGACGTGCCGGCGATGAGATCAAAATAGCGCCCTATGGGCTCGCCCAGATCCTCCTCGAGCCCCGCGAGGAAGGCAGCAGGCGTCGTGCCCTTGATGCCGCCCCCATCGATGGAGAGGATACGACGTATTTGCCTGTTGTTCCCGCTGCTGCTCATTCGGATGTCCATCTCGCCTTTACCGTTCAGCCCTTCGGCGGATACGGGT
>NZ_JAWLDS010000185.1:0-3026 GCF_041686535.1 Aquicoccus sp.
CGCCGCCACTCAGCATTGGGCTGGAAAAGCCCGATCGCCTTCGAACGAAAGGTGGCTTAAACGAGCACCTGGGGCGGCACTAAAGCGTGACAGGTCCAACTCGCGCCTTTCTGGAACAGGGTCAGATAGGCAACCCCGCCTTCGGAAACGAGGTGAGCGCCTTCATCGCTGGCCCTGCCGGGCTTGGCATGATTCAGCAACTTGGTGCAGATAATTTCGCCTCGCTCACTGTAACGTCCGAAAGTTCGACGTCTCCGTCTGACGGGGCGATCTTTCAGGACGGCAACAGAAACCGCGGAACGCTGACTGTGAAAGGCATCAATGTCAGTGGCACGCTACGCCAGGTCGGAGATGACAACGTGAACAATTTGTCCGTGAGCGGCCAGAATTCATCGGTTGAGTTTACGTTTACGCAGGAGGGCACAGGGATCGTCAATTCTGGCAATTCTGGGTCCCCGGGTGTTTCGGTGTACACCAACGCTGGAAATGTCTCGATCACCCAAACCAATTATTGACGAAACGAGATCTTCATGATCACCCGTCGCGCCTTTGCACCGATAGCGGTCGCCATGGGACTTTGTTCCTGCCCCGCCATGTCTGAAACCATCTCTCCCGTCCTGCCCGAGATTGTGCTGACCCATTCAGACGACTCCCTCATGATTGAAGGCGTCGTCAGTGGCACGGGCCCCGCACAGGTTACCGCGACGCTGTCAATCGAACACGAAGGGAGTGGCGGGCGCATGAAAACGAGTCAGTCACGTGAATTGGACCTGACCACAGGCGCATCGCGCCTTCCTGTGGCATCAACAGGGTTGAACTTCGGCGAAGGCTCGCTTTTGTCAGTTGACCTCGTCGTTACGATCGGGGACACGATCATAGCCGAAAGTCGGGTGACCATCGGAGAGCGCGACTGACCCTTCCGCGGGAACATCAGAAGACGGTGGAATATTTGATGCGAAAGAGTGTTTTTGCGATTACGATTCAGGCTTTCTGCGTCGCAGCCGGCATGGCGGCCGCTCAGGATCGCGATGCGTTGATCGAGGCATTTGCACAAGAATGGTATCAGTTTGACCCCTCGCAGTCCACTGGGCAGGGGCCTTGCCGATTGATGCTGGGCACCGAGTCCACGAACTCGAACTCGCCTTTGCCCGCAGAAAGTCAGAACTGTAAGGACCCATTTGACGATCTGAGTGGCTGGACAGTCGAAAATGGCCAACTTGTTCTATTTGACGATGCCGGAAACAGGCTCGCCGAGTTGGGTGGTAACCAGCGCCGTCTTACAGGCACGCGCGCGGCTGACGGCTTGGGTATCGTGATCGAAAGAGCCAGCGGCGACGGAAGCAACACCGCGCTCGCACGTGCAGTGCAGCGCCACCGGTGCTATTACTTGGGCACCACTGATGCCTGTGCGCCAGAGACGGAATTGCAGCTGCCCGAGTTTCCTTCGGATGAGACAGGCTTGGCCGAAATCGAAACCCTGGGCAACCTTATGGTACGGGCGCAACCGCGCAGGGATGCCTCAAGCGTGGGAACGATTCCGCAGGGCACTTGTGTACGGGTCAACCAGTGTCTGACCGCCTCGGATGGAATCTGGTGTCGCGCCCGTTTCGGTGAGGTGGATGCTTGGCTGGCGAAAAGCGCCTTGCGCCAGGAAGAATGGCCGATCGTGACATTTCGTAACGGCTGCAGCGCGGAAGCTGAAGGCGATTGATACCACGGCCCCCCGACAGGGCAGCCAGCACGCCAGAGATGTCTGGCCCTTGCGGCGATTCTCATTGAATAGATGGCGCCAATCTTCCTGGCACGATCTTCACAAACGGCACTCTATCCGGTTTGGCGATCACTGCATGATTTTGCGGTCATGTAGATCCGCGAACCTCTTCCAATACGCCGGATCCAGAATATTACCTTGCCCTTGCCTAGGTCGAGAGCTTGGGTCAAGGTCTTCCGAAATGTCATGCCCCATGCCTCCTGTTACCATATTGCTTTGCACTGCGAATGGCGCACGGTTTCTGCCTGCGCAGTTGGCGTCCCTTGTTGAACAAAGCCATGAAAACTGGTCGCTCTGGATCAGCGACGATGGGTCTACGGACGACACCTGTACCATTCTGCGCACTTTCATGGATGCCCACAAAAAGACACATGACATCCGACTGGTCGCAGGGCCAGGGCAAGGGGCCGCGGCGAATTTCATGTCGCTTCTGTGTCGCCCGGAGTTGCCCTCCGGGTTGGTGGCCCTGTCGGATCAGGATGACGTTTGGCACCCTCACAAGCTCGAGCGAGCAGTTGCACGCCTGGAGGCGGTCGCTCATGGGCAACCAGCAATCTATGGCGCTCAAAGTGTGCATGTGGAGGAAGACCTCACACCCATCGGAAGGTCGCGCATGCCGCGCCGCGCCCCGAGCTTTGCCAACGCGCTGACCCAGAATATCATAAGCGGCCACAGCACCGTCCTGAACAGTGCCGCGCTTTCGCTCGTCCGCGCCGCAGGGAAGCCGGCGGGTATCGCCTATCATGACTGGTGGCTTTACCAGCTGATCATCGGTGCCGGCGGTGCGGTCCTGATCGATGCTGCGCAGGTGCTCTTGTATCGCCAGCATGCTGTCAATGTTCTGGGTGCGCATCGTGGATGGCGCGCCCGCCTCAAACGGCTCGCACTCGTCTTCGGAGGCGAGTACGGGCGCTGGATTGAGGGTCATACCCATGCGCTTGGCCAGGCCGAGTCATTGCTGACAGAAGAAAACCGGGAGATTCTCAACAATTTTCGTGCAGGGCTTGGCCGCGGCCCCTTGGGGTTGCCGCATGTATTGCGGTCTGGAGTTCATTCGCAAACGCGTGCCGGAACAGCACTGTTTTATCTTGCCGTTGCGTTGGCGCGGATCTGAGGGGACGAATGGCGATGGATTTGCGCTCCGGTTCTGCGTTGGTGCCCCAGCCAACCAGATCCATTTCGCCTGGCGTCATTCCGTCCGATGAAACCGACTTGCGCGGAAAAATGCGACTGGCGAAAATGACGCCCCTGCGAC
>NZ_JAWLDS010000186.1:0-2962 GCF_041686535.1 Aquicoccus sp.
ACATTCGGATATCGCCACTGGCTGGGTGTTCTGGCCCAAGCGAATGACGCCGAATTGGCGCAAAGAGCGACCTGCCTGGAAATCTGGGAAAACGAGCGTTCAAGTCAGCGACCTGCGGATATAATTGTGGCCGGATGGGCGATGGACAAGATGAAACCCCGTGATTTTGTCTATTCTGTTCAGCCGTTCATTGAACTTTCCGAGGACAGCCGGCTTGTTCTCGCCGGGCTGGTTGATGCCGCTGAAAATGCGGCCGTCGCGTTGCGCGGTGCATTGACACCGATCATGGCCGAGGGCGAGGCACGAGAGGCCGAGAGAGAAGCCTTCTATACAGTCACCGAACCGGCATTCCTTGCCTGTCTGGAGACACTGAAATGCGGAGGTGACCCTTCAAAGGTTTGCGAGGGCTGGCGTGCCGATCTTCGGTCCGAGGCCCTGCGCCGGTTTGATGCCCTGGCTCTGCCAGCACTGGATCAGCGGGACACCACCGAGATTCAGAAAATCGTGACAGCGCGCCGGAACCTGACGAGGACATTCGCGGGGCATGGGAAATATGGCAAAAACCTCTATCAGGCACTGGGACTGGACCTCCATTCAACGAAAGGAAAAGCGGCATGAGCGACACCGGAAAGACAATCCTTTCGTGGTGGCGCAAGGCGCTCGACCGCGAAACCGCACGAGGCCGGGCGCTTTCGGCCAAATTGCGGCGCGCGACCCCGGTCGAGGTTTTATGCGAACCCGAGGTGCACAACCTTGCGCAGTATCTGGGAACACGGGATGCAGCGCGGCTCGTCCGCGTCGTCACGGTTCTGGCCGAAGTACGCGAAAACAGCGCGGCCCCTTTGGCGCAAGTTATCGGCGGGGCTGATCCGGTTCTGTCTCATCTGCGCTTTCAGCGCCTGATGCGGTCAAAAGATGATGAATTGGTCAGTGGCTTACGCCGCACCATCCGAATGGCAGGCCACACCTGCAATGTTGCGGCCTTGGGCGAGGATCTCATGTTCTGGGGCGAACGCACACGTACGCGCTGGTGTTTCCAGTATTTCGGCGCAGATGCGCCCAGACAGATTTCCGGGGAGAAAGTCGAATGACCACCTTTGTTCAATTTCACGTGCTGACCAAATACGGCCCATCAAATCCCAATCGCGACGATCAGGGCCGCCCCAAACAGGCGAATGTCGGCGGTGCGCCCCGCCTGCGCCTGTCGTCGCAATCAGTGAAGCGTGCAATTCGTGAAAGTGCCTTTTTCGCCCTGGATCTGGCCGATCATCGAGGGACACGCACAAAGCGTCTGTTCGAGGGACTGCGAGAGACCTTGGTCGCGGAAGGGGCCGATGCTGGTGAGGCAGTCAAGGCAGCGGAACAGGTGGCGACAATTTTCGGCAAGCTGGAAGCGCCGGACAAAAAGACCCCAGAAAAGAAGATCGGAACGACGCTTGCGTTCATCTCACCCGACGAGTGGAAACTGGCTGAGGAACTTGCCCGGAAAGTGCTTGCTGGTGAAGATCTGCCCAAGGACAAGGAACTCAGGAAGCTGGTCCTGCGCAAGGCAGATGGCGCGATCGATATTGCCATGTTCGGACGTATGCTGGCGGATAATGCCGATTTCAACCGCGACGCGGCGGTTCAGGTTAGCCATGCGATCACGACCCACACAGCCATGGCCGAAGATGACTGGTATTCCGCCGTCGATGATCTGAACAAGGCCGAGGACAGCGGTGCCGGACATCTTGGCGAAAGCGGGTTCGGGTCCGGCATCTACTACCAATATGTCTGTGTGAATGCCGATCTTCTGGTCGAGAACCTGAACGGGGATCGCGACCTTGCTGCCAAGGGGATTGAGGCCCTCGCCCGTGCCCTCGCCGTGGCCACGCCGACCGGCAAACAGAACAGCTTTGCTCACCGTCCGCGAGCCTATTACATCCGCGCCGAAACGGGATCCCAGCAGCCTCGCGACCTTACCGGTGCCTTCTTCGCACCGGTAAAGGCGCAGCCGTGGGAGGAAACCTCCGTGCAGGAGCTGGAGCGAGCTGTCGAAACCATCGACCTGGCGTATGGTCCGGCCTATGCGCAGCACGCGGTGATGAACGTTCCGGCAGGTAGCGGCACGCTTGATGACATCGCCGCATTCGGAGCGCGCGCGGCAAAGGCGGGTACATGACCGAATATCTCGTCTTTACCCTGTCGGCGACGATCGGCGCGATGGGCGACTTGGCGGGCCATGAGCGGCGCGGATCCCAGCTATGGCCGGGACGCTCGGCGGTGACCGGATTGCTTGGCGCTGCATTGGGATTGCGCCGTGAGGACGATTTTTCCGACCTCGATGCGCTTGGATTGGCCGTGGCCCCGTTCGTCACAGGCGTCGAGCATGTTTTTCGCGATTATCACACCGTCGAAACCGTGCCCTCGGCGAAGGCAAGACGTCCGAATTCCCGTCCCGAAGCCCTGCGCATCGCCGGACGCGACACTAACACCACCATCACCTTGCGGGATTATCGTACCGGCTCGCTGTTCGGAGTAGCCCTGTGGGGTGGAGAGTTGGAACCTCTTCGCGCGGCGTTGGTCGAGCCCGTCTTCACGCTTTATTTCGGGCGCAAGTCTTGCCCGCTATCTGCGCCTGTCGCGCCGCGGATCGTCACGGCGAACTCTCCAGAGGATGCGTTGGCACATGTGCAACTTCCGAGATGGCGTGCCGGGGCTGTCGCAGTCCACTTGATGACCGATGCCGAAGACGGCGACACCCATGTCGAAACCCGCCATGATCAAGCCTTGGATCGTAGCAAATGGCACTTTGCCGCACGCCGGGTGGCGCATCGCCCGGTCGATATCCGACCGGAGTGCTAACATGTACATGTCCCGCGCTACACTGTCGCGAGAACCCTCCGTACAGGCCCTGAACGCCTTGCTACTGCCGCAGAATGCCGGGGCCCGGACGGATGCGCAGCACCGCCTTCTGTGGACA
>NZ_JAWLDS010000187.1:0-2929 GCF_041686535.1 Aquicoccus sp.
CGTGATCGCCGCCGTCAGCGTCGTCTTGCCGTGGTCAACGTGACCAACCGTCCCGATGTTCACATGCGGCTTGTTACGTTCAAACTTTGCTTTTGCCATCGTGTTGGCGCCCTTTGCTTGCGACCCCGCGGGCCTGGTTTCACTCCGCGCGGCATTTATTGGGTTGGACAAGGGAAATCAAGGCTCTCTTACACCCCTTACAGGCCCCGGGCCGCGAAGCCCGCTATCCTCGTTTACCGGTCAGTCCCTGAACCAGCCTTGCTCGTAGTTCTGGCGCACCAGATAGCGCTCGATCTCCTTGGCCGCGATGCGGGCGAGTTGCTGCATCTGCTCCTCGCCGGTCTTGGTATAGCCCGATCCAACCAGGGTGTCGCCGCCAAAGGATTCGATAACGGTGATCTGCTTGACCTCCTCGTTGAGCTTCTTGTCCGCCGCATCATCCCAGACAGTCAGGTTGAAGATCAGGATCGATTTGGGGCTGGCGACAAGGGGGATGCCACGCTGCGCGAGAACATATCCTTCGACACTGACACCGAAGTGGTAGACCTTGTCGCCCTCGTAGCGCCCGAACCGCGCTTCGATGGCATCGGTCATCGCGTCGGTCCACTCTTCCTTGCTGGCCTCGCGCGAAACCGGGCCCTTGGTCAGGTTTGGCGCCACGACCACGTTGTGCCCGAGGCTGAAATTGCCCAGTTCGACCGGCGCTTCGTCGAGATCATCGGCATTGCCACAGGCGATCAAGACGCTCAGCGACAGGAAAAGGACGAGATTGCGGATCATGCGGGCAGCCTCCGGTTTCGTGACGCAGCCCGGGATAACGCAGCGATACGGCCAGCGCAATGCACGCCAGACCATTGGCCACAAGCATGGTCGCACCTATCTTAACATCAGGTTACCGATGCGAAGGATAGCAGGATGGGTGCAGGCAATCTCCCGGTGCAGGTGCCGCTGGTCACGCGGCCGATGGGGATACTTGCCTCGCTCAACGCGGCGCGGCGCAATCTGCTGTCGATCCTGCCGGAAATCGCCACCCGCCAACCGATGGTTTCGGGACGCACCGCGAAACGCTGGCACATGGTGATGGACCCGGGTGCCATCCGGCGCATCCTTTTGGAAAACATCGAGAACTACCCGAAATCCCTGGTCACGAAAAACCTGTTGAAGCCGGCCATCGGCGACTCGCTTTTCATCGCCGAAGGCGCGCATTGGCGGTGGCAGAGGCGGGCTGCTGCTCCGGCCTTTTCGCACCGCAATGTCACGAACCTTGGCCCGGTCATGTCAGCAGCGGCGCAACATTCGGCGGACCGGGTCGCGGAGGCGGGGAAACGCGCCGTGGACATGTATGACGAGATGGTCCGCGCAACCTTTGAAGTCATTGGAAACGTGACCTTTTCCGAAGGTTCACACTTTGACCCCGAAGAGGTGCATCGCGCCATCGACGGTTATATCGACGCGGCCGGGCGGCTGTCGTTGTTCGACATTCTGGGAATGCCCGACTGGGTGCCGCGACCGGGGCGCATCCGCACGGGTCCGCCGGTGCGCGACATGAAGGCGATGGCGGATCAGGCGATCGAAGCCCGCAAGGCCAATGGGTCCAGCACGGTCCCAGACCTGCTCGATCTGCTTCTCGAGGGTGAAGACCCTGAAACCAAAAGGAAAATGAACACGTCCGAGCTGCGCGACAACCTCCTGACCTTTATCGTCGCGGGGCATGAAACGACGGCACTCACCCTGTCCTGGGCGCTCTATCTTTGCGCCTTCGACCAGAAGGTCCAGACCCGGGCAAGAGAAGAGGCGCAGGCGGCGCTGAACGGGCGGGTGGCGACGGCCAATGACCTGGAATCACTTCCCTTTTGCCGGATGATCGTGGATGAGGCGCTGCGGCTCTATCCGCCGGCCGGGATCATCAGCCGCACGGCGCAGGCGCGTGACACGCTTTGCGGGCGCGAGGTGCGGCCCGGCGATACGGTGATGATCCCCATCTACGCGCTGCACCGCAACCGGCTCTTGTGGGATGACCCCGATGCCTTTCGGCCAGAAAGGTTCAATGATCGCAAGGCGATAGATCGCTATGCCTATCTGCCGTTCGGCGATGGTCCGCGGATCTGCATCGGGGCGAGTTTCGCCCTCCAGGAAGCGGTGATCGTCTTGGCGACGCTGTTGTCCCGGCGCCGGTTTCACCTTGTTCCAGGGCGCACACCGGAGCCGGTGATGATCCTCACGCTGCGGCCACAGGGCGGGGTCTGGCTGACCTCGGACCCGGTTGGTTAACGCGGCCGAAGAGGCCGAAAACGGGGGTGAAATGCGTATGACTCCCGGCTGCCGCCCGGCTGCCGGGCAGATCGCCCGCCGACGGGCCCGAAAATCCTTAACGCAACGGCCGCTTCGAAGGATGCACGGCACGCAAATGAGAGACGTGGCCGGTTTGCACGCGGAGGCAGAAGCGGCGAACCGGGTTCAGTCGAACCTGTAGCTCTTGGGGAAGCCATAGGGCGGGCGCTTGCCGACGCTGGCGCGCTTGCCCAGCCATTCGCTCATGTCAGGCTCGTGGCGGGTCTTGCCGCCGCCCATTTCCCAACTCAGCCCCCTGGCCCATTCGAATGTGGTCAGGTCGGCCAGCCCGCCATCGAGTTCCAGCGCGCCCTGGCGGCCCCGGGCGAGGTTGTATTTCTGGAGCCGCACGCCCTTGCCGCGGCCCATCTCGGGCAGTTCGGAGAGCGGAAAGACCAGGAACTTTCCGTTCTCCGAACAGACCGCCACGTGATCGCCCGCGACGCGCCGGGCGACAGCGGCCACCGTGTCCTTGACGTTGAGCACCTGCTTGCCCGAGCGGGTCTGGGCGACGACATCATCTTCGGGCACGACAAAACCGTTGCCGTTCGCGGAAGCAACGACGAGTTTTCCACCGGGGCGATGGATGAACAGCGCG
>NZ_JAWLDS010000188.1:0-1096 GCF_041686535.1 Aquicoccus sp.
CTCGACATCAGAGAGCGCCTGACCGCGGCGGACCCGGCCAACACCGAGTGGCAGCGCGACCTCTCGGTCATTCAGTTGAAGCTTGGCGACCTGCACATGGCCTTCGGGGACGGCAAGGCGGCGCTGGAGCGCTACCGCACCAGCCTCGACATCAGAGAGCGCCTGACCGCGGCGGACCCGGCCAACACCGAGTGGCGGCGCGACCTTTCGGTCAGTCATGATAAGCTTGGCGACCTGCACATGGCCTTCGGGGACGGCAAGGCGGCGCTGGAGCGCTACCGCGCCAGCCTCGACATCAGAGAGCGCCTGACCGCGGCGGACCCGGCCAACACCGAGTGGCAGCGCGACCTCTCGGTCATTCAGTTGAAGCTTGGCGACCTGCACATGACCTTCGGGGAAGGCAAGGCGGCGCTGGAGCGCTACCGCGCCAGCCTCGACATCGCAGAACGCCTGACGGCGGCTGACCCGGCCAATACCCAGTGGCAGCGCGACCTGATCGTGAGCCTGGTCAAGCTGGCGGAAGCTGGGGATGGCCCCTTGGAACGCTATGCACGCGCGCTCATTATCGTCGAGCGGCTAAAAGAAGAGGATCGATTGCAGCCGGCTGACGCGTGGATGGTCGATATTCTGAAGCAAAGACTGAGTGAGGCCCAAGGCAAGTGATGCCCCAAGTCGAAATTGGAGTAGAGGGTAGGTGTAGGGAGTCGTCATTACCGCACATCCGCAGGGCATTCACCGCATCGTGCAGACCAGTAGCTAGGGATTGTTGGAGCACCACAACTGATGGATTGCGATGCGGATCCTGCTTACCCTACAACGCAGCCACATCAACGCCACATCAACGCGCGAACGCGCATTTGCGCGCGGTTCTGCCTTCAAATGCGTGCGGGTGTCGGTGAATGAGCAGTTGGAAAGTTGGCGAAAGCAAAGGCTTGCCATTTAAGTACTTGATTTTAAGGCATTATCGGATTCGCTGCAGGATAGGCTCATAACCTGAAGGTCGTAGGTTCAAATCCTACTCCCGCAACCAGTTTCATTGCAAGTCGGTTTCATCGGCCTGTAAAATGTGTTCAGTGCGATCCGCGGCGTCGCGCGG
>NZ_JAWLDS010000188.1:1106-2890 GCF_041686535.1 Aquicoccus sp.
CCAGGGGGCCGCCGCCGCCAGCTTCATGAGGGAGCGCGTCGGCGGCCCCATGGTCTTCGTGCCGGGTGCTCAAGCTGCTCGACATCGAGACAAACAGTGTCCAATGCGAGCTCCCGCAACCAGTTTCATTGCAAGTCGGTTTCATCGGCCTGTAAAATGTGTTCAGTGCGATCCGCGGCGTCGCGCGGCATTCCTGAAAGATGGTCAACAGCAGAGGGCCTTCGTGACGAGTGGCAATGTGACGACTGAGCTTCGAGGTGGTGCGATTACTGACTGCGTTGAAAAAGATTTGGCTGATGTCACGCGGGTGATCGCATGAGCTTCCGCTTCTGGCGCCGCATCCACCTTGCCCCGGGCGTGACCCTTAACCTGTCGAAGTCAATGGCTTCGCTGTCTATTGGGCCGCAGGGCGCGAAATACACCATCAGCCCGCGCGGCAATCGGGCGACGGCAGGGCTTACCGGGACGGGGTTGTTCTATACCGTTCATGATCGCAAGCGGGCTGGCCGCGGCGGCGCGGCCCCTGCGCCGAAGGTGGCGGCGCAGGACCGGCTGACCCTGGGATTCTTCCAGCGGATGTTTACCCCAGCGGAGGAGAAGCGCCTCGTCGACGGCATCCGCGCGCTGAACGAGGGCGATCAGGGCACGGCGCTTGCAGCGCTGGAAGAGGCGCGCGATCTGCCCGACGCTGCCTGGATGGCGGGGCTGATCCGGCTGCGCCGTGAGGAGTTCGGCGCTGCCAAGGTCCATTTCGACCATGCTCTGGGTCGGCTCGACGATCTGGGCGCGCTGTTAGAGAAATACGAGATCGCTGCGCAAGCCAGCCTGCCGATCACCGAGGATATCTTCGCCCACATCCTCCCGCGCGAACGGGGCACACGGCTGGCCCTGCTGGAAATCGCGCAGATCGAGGGCCGCCATGATGACGCCATGGCGCATGTCGAGCGGTTGATGGAGCTCGACCCGACCGATCCGGTGGTGCTTTTGTCCTTCGTGGAACTGGCGCTCGACACGCCCGGCGATCGCTCCCTCATGGACCGGGTGGTGCGCGCCACGGTGCATGTGGAGAACAAGACCCCGGTCGATACTGCGATCCTGCTCTATCGCGGCCGTGCGCTCTCCGCACTGGGCCTGCCGGATGCCGCGATAGATGTGTTTACCCTGGCCAACCGCCGCCGCAAGGACCGGCCCGATGGGCTCTTGCATCAGATCCGCTACGACCGGGCGGTGCTGTACGATGAGACCGGCCAGCGCGCCCGGGCGCGCCAGCAGTTCGAGCGCATCTACGCGGCTGATCCGGGGTTCGAGGATGTGGCCGAACGGCTTGGCGTCGGGGGATGATGATCTTGGGCCTGAAGTCCTGTGATTTTGTCCGCTCTGCAGTGAGCCGCTTACACAAGACGTGCGCATCTGCTGCTCCAGTGTCCGTAGCGATCAAGAACCGCGCGCAGGTGCAGGGTGGTGCCTGAGCCCCAAGCCATCTGAAACCAAGAGGCTTCGAGCATGCCAAAGAGCTCTTGCCACATTCCTAGATATGCTCAAATGTGGGTTTTTACATTTACACATACCCTGCATTGTGAGAGTCTTTGCGCATGATCATCTCGTTCCTCAATCAGAAAGGCGGCGTCGGCAAAACCACGCTGGCCGTGAATGTCGCGGCGCAGTTGGCCCGACTGGGTCGAAAGGTGCTTTTGATCGACGCCGACAAGCAAGCCTCGGCCAGCACCTGGGCTGGCCTGCGCGAGGAGGCGCCGTTTCAGGTGGTAAACATGGCGCGGGCGAAT
>NZ_JAWLDS010000189.1:0-2855 GCF_041686535.1 Aquicoccus sp.
GTTCGACACGCGCGCCTCGGGGACCGGGTAGCCGAGCCCGCCCTGAAAGCCGTAGGCCCCCTGATGGCATTCGCTGCAGGCGGTCATCACGTTGACCGCCTGGGGTGCGCCGTTGGGCGCGACGAGCATGTAGTACCAGTCGTCGGTCTCGGGCGACGTGCCGGCAGCGACCTTTTCCATCAGGAAGAGCGGACCCTTCCGCACGTTTCCCGCATCCGTGACCGCGAAAGACTCCTTGGCAATCACCGTGCCTGCGGGAATGTCGGGGTCCTCCGCATACTCCAGGTAGGCCTCGTCGCCCGTATCGTTCACCCAAGTCAGCAGGAAACGGTTGCCGTGGAAACCCGGCGCGGCCGGGATCGTGCTGGCCCTGGTCCAGTCGCGGAAGTCGCTGACATACTCTGCGGGGATCCAGCGCTTGTCGCCCTCGGCATAGCCCGCCTGCAGCTCCTCGGCGATGCAGTCATAGACGGTCTCGGCCTCGTCACCGGTCAGTTCGGCACCCGGCTTGCCGGGATCGCAGTTGTCCTGCGCCTGCGCGCCTGTTGCGGCGGCGGTCAGGGCGAGCGCGGCTATTGCGGTGAGTGTGCGTTTCATTTTTTGATCCCCTGTGTCGTGTTTTTTTGGTTGTCCGGCATCTCGCGGTGTCCGACACGTACTCTACGGCACCCACACTGCGAGATGAAATCACACCTGATCACGAATGCTTGCACCATCGAAAGGCAAAAAAACCCGCCCCAGGTACGTGTTGAACGGTAAGTGATCGGCGCGATCTTAAGATGAGATGGCATCGTAACCGCAAATTTAGGTCGCTCGGCGTCCGAAGCCTCGCAGGTGCCGCAGATAATCTCCTCACCGAAGGTGACGCGTTTAATCCGAGACCAAAAGAGCGTCGCATGTTCCGGCCGCGCAGATATCGTCGTTCCGAGATTAACTCATGGGGCCAGATTGCGTTCTCTTGGGCGCGCGGCGAGCGCGCACTCTGCATCCCCCTGTTAGCGATGGAATTCGGCGATGGAAGTCTGCATGGCCCTGAGGCGCTGCTGTATCACCTACGGTGCCCAAGAGAGTGACTGCCGAGCTGGCACCGCTCATGCGGAAGACGTCCTGTGCGCTCGCGGACGCGTTGGACTTCCGGGATCGCGCTTGGCGTTCCTTTCATGAACACCTCGCCGTTGGCATTATGATCTCGCCATAGAGGGCTGTCCAAGAACAAGAATCCTGCCGGCGCGCATGCGTAAAGTAGACTGATAAGAACAGGCATGCATGAAATCGATGCCGCTTTCGCGTGCGACCGTCCGGATATCGCTCGCGTGGCTGGTCGGACGATCCGTCAGCCCACGACCGGGGCGAAGCGGTAACGCGCAATCCCATCGACAAGATGCTCAATCAGCCACATCGCGAGGAGGAATGCCAGCAGGCAAAGCCCCAAGTTTACGGCTGTCTGGACGCGGCGCTTCCAGCGCCGGTCGAGCCTGGCGAAGAGGGGCACTTCGGGACGCAGCAGGAGTCGGGATGCAAGCGCACCAAACAAAAGCAGGCTCGCCGCCCAGTAGATCAGGTCGAACCAGACCGAACCGGCGTTCACGGCGAGGAAGCGCAGGAAGCCCACGACCAGGGTCCAGCGCATGATATTGAACGCCTCATCGACGAATGTCTCGAATCTTTGTCCGAGACGGGTGCGAAACACGTCGTCGGATAGGTTATCTATCCATCGTTTCATCAGCAGATTTCTGATTTCGTCAATTTACCCATTCGTGTTCAACATTATGCACTCATTCAAGTCTTTGACTTGTGAACAGTTATGGTCGCAACCGCAAGCCTTTTACGTGCCATGTACGCGATCTCCGGCCCTTCCATTTACCCATAAGTTGGGGGTAACTGTGTATTTATTATCTTGAACCTGATTGTGAACCGTACCCCATACATTCCGGTACCCGCAAGAACAACAACGTAATAATTGTATCTTAGCAGAACCCGAACATCCACATCGTAACCTTGCGAAGGTTGCAATGGGGTAGACAAGATCGGCCCTGAGCCGACCTTGGCCACACCGTCAAACGCTGCATGACGTCGACACCGAACCGGCCATTCGTGCATCGCGCAGCATTTGGTGCGATTGAGGGGCCGCAGTGCGAACTTTGCCGCTATTGAGATGCTTTTACGAGTGACCGGCCTGATGATCTTGGCCTTCCAGGTATTCTGTCCAATCCTTGCTGAGCGCGCCAAGTGGACAAGCAGGATATCGAGATTTTCGCCCGGACCAGTGGCATGTGACCAGCAGGCGGCCAGTAGGCCGTTCCATCTGGCGCTGCATCATCCCCATGCTCATTTTGAGCGGGAGGCATCCGGCACGCCGTCTGCTGTGACATCTGGCGCAGGCCATCATGCACCTGCGAATCGTTTGTTGGAGCGGCGACGTATGATCGCGGCTGATCGGCTGCAAGCGGGGCCACAGCAACCGGTATGCAAGCATGAAATGCAGCGCTCGGTGTCTCGCGATTACCAGAATTGCAATTGTCAAAGGAGCCACTAACGGCCATCGATCCATTACGAATTGAGCGGCGCAGGTCGGCTGAAACCCGCATTGGGGCGATCCCTTGGGCGAGCAGACCGCGCGGTTGACCCCTGGAGAGCGCCCGACGAAGCTGCTTGTTGCTTCGTCCCGAGGGACGCGGCTGATCGAGCAGGTCGACGTCGCATAGCATGACACGTGGAGTGTTCCGCTCCGGGTGGCGCGCCATTGACCATCTCACAACTGCTGCAAGTCGACACTGGAGGGGTTCCGACACCCGATCACATATTGCCAGGTTCTGCTTGCCGCCTATCCGAAATACGGAAAGGAGTCCGGCATG
>NZ_JAWLDS010000190.1:0-2828 GCF_041686535.1 Aquicoccus sp.
GGCCGGCCCAAACAGGCCAAGGGCCTCACGCGCGCCTATCTCGACCGCTTCCTCGCGGGACAGCCGGACACGCCTGTGGGACTGCGCAACCGCGCCATGCTGTGTCTTGGCTATGAGCTTCTGACCCGACGATCGGAACTCGTCGCGCTCCGCGTGGACGACCTCGAGGTGCGCGAGGATGGCACACTGCGCGTTCTCATCCGCCGTGCGAAGAACGATCCCTTCGGTGAGGGACGGCTCGCCTTCACCTCGGCGCGCACGGCCGGGCTGGTCGCGGACTGGCTCGCCTGGCGGGGCCCGGACATCGCGCCGCTGTTCTGCCCGATCTATCACGGCAAGCCGATCGACCGCGCGCTCTCGCCCGACACCGTGAAACGGCTCGTCAAGGAAGGCGCGGGTCGGGCCGGTCTCGATCCGTGCGAAGCGCGCGATTTTTCGGGGCACTCGATGCGCGTGGGGGCGGCTCAAGATCTCCTGCGGCGCGGCTTTGATACCGCCGCCATCATGCGCGCGGGCGGCTGGACCTCGATCAACGTGCTGTCGCGCTACCTTGCTTATGCGGAACATAATGTCTGGGAGTAAGCGTGACGCGAATGGATGTGTTGAGGACGCCTTTCCACGAGTCCCTTGGATGCCACCATTGCGGTACGCTTCACCTCATCTATATAATAATCATTATATAGATGAGGTATCGGTATGCAAACACTCAAGATAACCACTGTGGGAGGTTCTTCGGGCGTGATCCTCACCAAGGAGGTCATGGCGCATCTCAAGGTCAAGAAGGGCGATACGCTCTATCTCACCGAGGCGGCGGATGGCGGGTATCGCCTGACACCCTACAATCCGGAATTCGCACGTCAGATGTCGCTTGCCGAAGATATCATGCATGATGATCGTGAAGTTCTGCGTGCGCTTGCCAAGTGAGTGATCCATCAAATCCCCCGGCCCGAAAGAACTGGCGTTGGGTGGATCCGGCCATCATCACTGCCATCCACGATCGGCAACTGGCCGAACATGGCGGCTCCGAGGGTCTTCGTGATTCTGGGGGCATCGAAAGCGCGCTCGCCCGCCCCGTCAACGCCGCGAATTACGGCGCGCCCGATGCGGCTGATCTGGCCGCGGCGTATGCCTACGGTCTTGCGAAAAACCATGGCTTTGTGGATGGCAACAAGCGCACTGCCTGGATCACGGCGCGCCTGTTTCTGGCCGATAACGGCTACCGCCTCAGTTTTGACCCAATTGACGCAATCCGTATCATGGAAGGTGTCGCAGGCGGCCTCGTGACGGAGGCCGAACTTGCCGCCTGGTTTCGCGAAAGACTGCTGTGATAAGCTCCAATGCCCTTGATACGGCAGCGGGTTGAGCATCCGGCTCCGTCGGCCATACGGAAATGCTGTACGGTTGCCCAGCACGACGAGCCTTCAGCATGCGCAATTGGACTGCTGTCTGACGTCTGAACGCTATCCTATTGTGGCACCAGGCCGAACATGATGTCAGACCGTTGAGGCGCACGGTGGCGATACCAACTGCCGCGCTCATTGCCTCAGCAGCTCCGGGGGACAAGAGCAGGTGTCCGACCCGTCAGGGAATACACGACCAGACCAATCCACTCCTTGATGGCTATGTTGAGAAGATCGAGGTTCTCGGCGAAAGACCAGGACAGCCCACCAATATCGGCGGCGCGGTAATCTACCGGATATGGGATCATATCGCGCCAACCCGCTGCGCAGAAACTGCCCACACTGCGCGGCATGTGAAACGCCGACGTGACCAGAACCCAAGGTCCACGCGTGGCATCCTCGACAAGCTCATACGTGCGTGTGGCGTTTTCCGCCGTATTGCGCGCTTCTGGCTCCAGCATGATGCGGCTGTCTGCAACTTTGAGACGCGCAAAGAGGGTTTGCGCGCCATCAGCGCCGGAGATGCGTTGGTCAACCAGACTGCCGCTGCCACCGGTGAAAATGAGCTGGGCGTCGGGAAACGCCTGCGCAAGCGCCAGCCCCAGGACGAGCCGCTCGGCCGCCGCATTGAGTTCCGGCAAACCGGTGGCGGCCGACATGCGTGCATCCTCTCCTCCACCCAGGATGATGATGCCCGTCGGCGCCGAGATATCAGGCACGGCTGGAAATCGCATTTCCAGTGGCCGCATCAGGAGTTGTCCAACAGGCACAAGTCCAATGAGCAGGACCAGAAAGAGCGCCGAGACGATAACCTTACCGGCAGCCGCAACGCGATCCCGGTGCAGGGACCAAATGCCCAAAACCAGAAGCAGGACGATCCAGCTTTCCGGCCGGGCCACCAGCCAGAAGAGCTTGGAGGCCACGAAAAACAGTGTCGCCATCAGGATTGAGCTTGCCGAGATGCGTGGACTGGCGCGTCAATCACGATCCGTCGTATCGACATGGATCGTGATACCAAGAACGTTTCGAATGGCATCGATCACGTCTGCATCTTGCACGCGCATATGAGTCTTTACCTCATGGAGCTTCATGTCGACGAGGTAGCGGTACCAGAAGCCCTGCAGCACGTGGAACGCCGTACCTTCCTTTCCGTCAAGAAATCCCAACCGGACCACATACCGGTAGACGAAATACGCGAACGCCCGGAACCCGCCTGGCAGCCGCGCATAGACCCGCTCCTTGAGCCAGCGCTTGACGCCTGCCTGCTGCCCGCCCCGGAGGTCCGCCACGGTTTCATGTGCCATGAAACCGTACTCAAGGTTCAGCAGATCCACGACCTCGCGTGACGCGTAGGCGTTATGCTTTTCGGTCCACCAGGTCAGCGAATTACGGTTGTCGTCGATTAGTTCGCCCGTGAAATCCGCCGTG
>NZ_JAWLDS010000191.1:0-2731 GCF_041686535.1 Aquicoccus sp.
ACAAGCCTGCCAAACGCGATCGTTACCGTATTTCGCGACTGATCGGCCGTTTTGCGGTTGCGCTCCGAGATAGGTTTTCCTATCATTCGCCCGTTGCAGCCGGACCCCGCCCGCCTGCGCGCGTGGCAGAGCGGCGAGACCGGCTTGCCGTTTCTGGATGCCTGCATGCGGTCGCTGCGCGCCACCGGTTGGCTCAATTTCCGGATGCGGGCGATGGTGGTGAGCGTGGCGAGCTATCACCTCTGGCTTGACTGGCGCGCCACCGGTCAGCACCTGGCGCGGATGTTCACGGATTACGAGCCGGGCATTCATTGGAGCCAGATGCAGATGCAATCGGGCACCACCGGCATCAACACGCCGCGCATCTACAACCCCGTCAAACAAGGGAGGGACCAGGACCCGACGGGCGCGTTCACCCGTTGCTGGGTGCCGGAACTGGCCGAGGTGCCGGACCGGCATCTGCAATCGCCATGGATGTGGGAGGGGGCAGGGCGCGTCTTGGGCAGGATTTATCCCGAGCCGATCGTGGACGTCGCCGATGCCGCCCGCGCGGCGCGGCAGAAGATATTTTCCATGCGCGGCAGCGTCGACAAGGGCGAAACACGGCGGGTGATCAACAAACATGCCAGCCGCAAGGATAGCGGCGGGCATTTCGTCAACGACCGGGCCCCGCGTAAACAGCGGCGCAAGGCTGTAGATGACACGCAATTGAAGCTCGACCTTTGAGGCACTTTCCCTGTGTTTTGCGTCGAACGACGCTGCCTCTCCCCGCGGTCGAACGCGCCTTTCGATCCCTGCTCTAACTCGAACATGAAAAGTGCCGATATGCCCAAGCAGCGCAGGAAATCCGATCTGCCGACCAAGATCTGCGCCACCTGCGGGCTGCCCTTCACCTGGCGCAAGAAGTGGGAAAAGGTCTGGGACGAGGTGAAATATTGTTCGGATCGGTGTCGGCGCGCCAAGGCCAAGGCGTAGGCGTGCTGGCCCCCTGCGCGATCTCCGAACGGCGTGTGGATTTTCAAATTTGCCGAAACAGCCTTTTTGGTCAGATAACCTGACCAAAGTTGTTGCGGATCGGAAACATTCTTTCTAATTGAGGACCACGGCATACAGCGAGGGGACCAGCCATGACCACGCGGATCGAACGCAACGGATTGCAGATAGACCAGATGCTTTTCGACTTCATCGAAGGGCAGGCGCTGCCCGGCACCGGGGTCCAGGCCGACGCGTTCTGGAGCGCGCTTTCTACGCTGGCGCATGACTTCGGTCCGAAAAACGCCGAGCTGCTGAACACCCGGGAGACGATCCAGCAAAAGATCGATGACTGGCACATCCGACACCGCAACCAGCCGCATGATCACGAGGCCTACAAGGCGTTTTTGTCCGAGATCGGCTACCTGCTGCCCGAAGGAGACGATTTCGAGATCGAGACCAAGAACACCGACCCTGAGATCGCAACGGTGCCGGGGCCGCAGCTTGTCGTGCCGATCACCAATGCGCGCTACGCGCTGAACGCCGCGAATGCCCGTTGGGGCAGTCTTTACGACGGGTTCTATGGCACCGATGCAATGGGCACGCCCGCGCCCAAAGGCGGCTATGACAAGGGCCGCGGCGCCCGTGTGGTGGCCCGCGCTCGCGTGTTCCTCGACGAGGCGTTTCCGATCGACGGCGGCAGCCATGCCGACGCGCGGCGCTATTATGTTCAGGGTGGGGCGCTGCTGGTGGATGACATGCCGCTGGCACAGCCCGAGAAGTTCATCGGCTACCGGGGCCATCCAAAGGCCCCCGACGCGGTGCTGTTGCGCAACAACGGGCTGCATGTCGAACTGGTCTTCGACCGCACGCATCTCATCGGCAGCCGCGATCAGGCCGGTCTTGCCGATGTGCGTCTTGAAAGCGCCATCAGCGCGATCATGGATTGCGAGGATTCCGTCGCCTGCGTCGACGCCGAGGACAAGACGCTGGCCTATGCCAACTGGCTGGGCCTGATGAAGGGCGATCTGCAGGACCGCTTCGAGAAGGGTGGAAAGACCGTCACCCGCGCGCTCAACCCCGATCTGACCTACACCGCGCCCGATGGTGGCACCGTCACGATCAAGGGCCGCGCGCTGATGCTGGTGCGCAATGTCGGCCACCTGATGACCAACCCGGCGATCCTGCTGAAAGACGGGTCCGAGATCTTTGAGGGGTTGATGGATGCGATGATCACCGCGCTCATCGCCAAGCATGATCTGAACAAGACCGAAGGCCTGCGCAACTCGCATCATGGGTCGGTCTATGTCGTGAAGCCCAAGATGCACGGGCCGGATGAAGTCACATTCGCCGACGCGACCTTCACCTTCGTCGAAAAGGCGCTGGGCCTGCCGCAATACACCGTCAAGCTGGGCATTATGGACGAGGAGCGCCGCACGAGCGTCAACCTCAAGCAATGCATCCGCGCGGCCAAACACCGCGTGGCCTTCATCAATACCGGGTTTCTGGATCGCACCGGCGACGAGATTCACACCTCGATGGAAGCGGGGCCGTTCTCCCGCAAGGATTTCATCAAGCGCAAGGCATGGATCGGCGGATACGAGAACCGCAATGTCGATATCGGGCTGGAATGTGGCCTGTCCGGCAAGGCTCAGATCGGCAAGGGCATGTGGGCCATGCCCGACATGATGGCCGCGATGCTGGAACAGAAGATCGAACATCCCAAGTCTGGTGCCAATTGTGCCTGGGTGCCGTCGCC
>NZ_JAWLDS010000192.1:0-2618 GCF_041686535.1 Aquicoccus sp.
GTGGATATGCTCAACCGGATGGAAGAGACTGGCGTAACCCGTGACCAGTTTATTCTTGAGGTCTTGCGAGGAGTTCAGGATGGTTCACCGGATAAGGCATACCTAGTTGTTTAGTCCCGGATGATCACATTTCCCCTCGTCGATCTGCGCTTTTCATGGCACGATCGGTTTTGAGGGACATTCGGGACGGGGCGAGAACATGCTGATTCATCTTCATAGCCAAGCGACGACGACGCCCAAGGTGCGGGCGGCGATCCAGGCGAGCGAGGAGGTCGGCACGGTTCTGTCCGAGCGTTTCGGAGTGACGCCCCAGACGATCTACAAGTGGCGCAAGCGCGACAGTGTCGCGGATCGCAGCCACACGCCGCACCGGCTGCAAACCACTCTGACGCCAGCCCAAGAGGCCGTGGCTGTGGCGCTGCGCAAGACGCTTCTGGTCTCGCTCGATGACCTGCTGGCCGTGGTGCGGGAGTTCCTGAACCCGCATGTCTCGCGCTCGGGGCTGGACCGTTGCCTGCGTCGGCATGGCGTCGGCAACCTGCGCGACCTGCAGGCCAAGGCGGCGCGGCCGAGGCGCAGCGGCTTCAAGGCCTACGAGCCCGGCTACATCCACATCGACGTGAAGTATCTGCCTCAAATGGCTGACGAAACCTCACGCCGCTATCTGTTCGTCGCCATTGACCGCGCCACACGCTGGGTCTTCATTCGCGTCTTCAAGGCCAAAACCGCGGCCAATGCCCGGCGCTTTCTGCGCGACCTGCAACGCGCCTGCCCGATCCGCATCCGCACCATTCTGACCGATAACGGGAAGGAGTTCACCGATCGCCTCTTCGGCCTGCGCAAGCGCGCCGCGACGGGCGAGCACGAGTTCGACAAACTTTGCGTCGAACTGAGCATCGAACACCGCCTGACCCCGCCAAAATCGCCCCAGACGAACGGCATGGTCGAGCGCTTCAACGGCCGGATCGAGGAGGTGCTTCAAAGCCACCATTTCCGATCCGGCGAGGAACTGGAAACCACGCTGCACCGCTATGTCTGGCTCTACAACCAGCAGCTCCCGCAGTCAGCCCTCGGCAGCAAGTCGCCCTTGCAAACGATGAAGGACTGGCACAAACTCAAGCCGCAGCTGTTCAGGAAACAGCCATACTACCTTCCGGGATGTGACACCTAGCCAAACTCGATATCACAAAGATCCTCCCGCGTGCGACGGCAATCGCAGATGGAGTTGCCGGTTACGTCCATCCGGCAAAACGTATCATCCAGCGCAACCGTGCAATGGCGCTGGGAATCCCACCGATGACGCCGCTTCGCCGTGAGTGGCACGAGCTTCGGTTCGGTGGCGATCTGGTTTGGTCAGATGACCGATACCGCTTGCGGGATTATAAACTGCGCAAAACCCGGCACCGCAACGGGCGCGAGACCTACCCGGGTTCCATTCACCCCAGCGTTCAGCATTTCGTCGATGCAAGGTTATTGCAGGATGACGATCCGAAATATCTCAACACGCTTCGCGCAAAGGCCGAAGCAGAGGAATGGCCGCTCTTCGAACACCCGGACGGCGGCAAAGTGTCGGAGAACTATGTCTCGCAGGTCTGGTCAGCAGAGTTCGGCACCGGCGCGCATATCTGTCGCTCGGTTGTCTACGATATCGTCTTTGCCATAAGCGAAGATGCCACCAGAGCCGGGATGCTCCTAAACGACCACACGTCCCGCCAAGCCCGCGTGAAATACACGGGCGACCAGGCCAAAGCCGCGGCAATGGCCGCAGCATCGGCCGAACTCGACGGGATCATGGAAGCGTTTGTGGATGACGGTTAGGCGCTGTGAGGCGCCGTAGATGTGTCGGATACCATCGCCGAGCTCGACCCAGGGTTGGTCCATGCCGGCGGCCACACCGATGGCCTCGATGTCAGCCAAGCCGAGATCGCGACGCTGGCCGAGAGCCTGCGCAATGCCGGGCAGAAGGTGCCGATCCTGGCGCGCCCGCATCCCGCGAAGCCAGGCGAGTACGAGATCGTCGCCGGCCAGCGACGCCTTGCTGCCTGCCATCTCGCTGGGATGAAAGTGCGCGCGGAGATCGAGGAACTCAACGATGCCGCCCCGTCATGGATCAGGCAATCGAGAACATTGCGCGCAAGGACCTGACCTATATCGAGCGCGCATGGTCGACGAGGCCGTGCTCGACGCCGCAGATATCGACACCGCCTTCTCCTGCGGAAAGACGGACAAATCACGGTACCTGAACTCGAGGACCCAATCGTCCTGCAAGCCATGCCCGGCAACCTCTCCGCCTATCTCTCGCAGGCGCAGGAGGATCGCGCCGACTACGTGGTGATTGATACGCCACCCCATGCCGGCGGCACCATCGACGCGGCGATCCGCGCGGCGGACCTGGTTGTTGTTCCCATTCGGCCCGGCCCTTTCGACATCAAAGCGGCGGCTGGCACCGTGGAAATCTTGAAGAAGGCCGGACGTCCAGGCCTTTTCGTCTTGAGTCAGGCTCCGGCCGTGGGCTCTGAAGCCGACGACACTGCCGCCGTGTTGCAGGACCTGTACCCGGACGTGCCGGTGGCCAAGGCGCGGCTCGGCCAGCGCAAGGCGTTCATGCAGGCACTGGT
>NZ_JAWLDS010000193.1:0-2580 GCF_041686535.1 Aquicoccus sp.
ACCGCGGAATATGTGGCCACGCTACCCCGGTCCAAGGGCGAGAAGTTCTACCTTCTTCAGGATTACGAGGTTTTCCCGAACCTCCCCGCAGACCGCGTGATCGCCACCTATCACCTGCCGCTCCGGAAGATCGCCGTCTCGGATTACATCCGGACCGAAATTGAAACCAACCATGGGGCGCAGGTCATCGATGTGATACCGAATGCGGTCGATCTCGATCAATTTGCAGTAACGGCGCGAAACCGGAACGATGCCGTCACAGTCGGGTTTCTCTATACGCAAAAGCCCCGGAAAAACATCGCATTGGCGATCGAGGCCATCAAACTGGCCAAGGCGCGTCTGCCCGATCTGCGCGTCAAGGCCTTCGGGGGCAAGGCCCCCGACGCCGCCCTGCCGCTGCCCGACTGGGTGGAGTATCATCAAAACCCGGCGCAACAGGACATCCCCGGCATCTACGCGGCCTGCGATGCCTGGCTTTTCACCAGCGAGAAGGAAGGTTTCGGCTTGCCCATTCTCGAGGCGATGGCTTGCCGGACCCCGGTTCTGGCCACCCGCGCCGGGGCAGCCCCGGACCTGATCGACGGGGTCAACGGCAGGCTTCTGCCCGGCACGCCAGAGGCCTTTGCCGGTGAAATCCAGCGCTTGGCGGATATGTCCGATGCAGACTGGCAAGACCGTTCCGCGGCAGCCTGCCGAACCGCCACCGCGCATACCTGGCAAGACGCAACCGACCGATTGCTTGACATTTTCGCGGGAAAAGCCTCTGTGTCCGCGACACCTGAAGATTCAGGATGAAGCCGAACCCACCGGAGATCGTCGCAACATGGCATCCGTAACCGTGGTCATTCCCGCCTACAATTCCGCCAGTTTCCTTGAAGAGACACTCCAGTCCGCACTGGACCAGACCGATCCGCCGGAAAGCATCGTCGTCGTCGTCGACGGATCGTCCGATGACAGCTTTGCGGTCGCAGAAAAAGTGGCCGCCACCACCCCGTCAGTTCAGGTGGTCCGGCGCAGGAATGGCGGGGCCTGTGCGGCCCGGAACACGGGGCTGGCCATGGCCGGGACGGAATTCGTCCTGTTTCTGGATGCCGACGACCGCCTGCTCCCGCGTGCGATCGAGCATCATCTCGCCGTGATGAAGCAGCATCGCGAGGCCGTCATGGTGTTCGGATCCAACCACGTCATCTCCACGGATGGTGCCCGTATCGGCAAGAGTATCGTCCCCGATCAGGACGTCACGCTGGAAGATCTGGCCATGACGGTGACGCCCTGCCCGTCCCAGTGCCTGTATCGCCGCTCTGAGGTGCAACAGGTTGGCGGGATGAACGAGACGCTGCGCCCGGGAGACGAGATCGATCTGAACATGCGACTGGCTCGACTGGGAAAGATCATCTCGTATCCGGAGTTTGTCATGGAGTATCGTAGGCACCCCAACCAGGGTATCAAAAACAGGTTCACCAACTCCAGCGGCCATCTCATGGCGCTCGAGATGAACATCGGCCCCAAGGGCACGTCGCCCGATCCCGTCCTCTATAAACGCGCCCGGCGCAAATGGCTGGCGCGCTATGGCCACGGACAGCACATGGCGGCCCTCGGGGCCATCCGGCACGGGCGGTTCAAGGAAATCGTGCCGGCCACGCGCCTGGCCCTTGCCGGGTACTGGGCCAGGCTCGCAGGGGCCGAGTGGCAGCCGAAACAGTGATGGAAGCGGCGACCGGAATCGGACCTGCGATCTGCCGCAATCGCATATCTACGCCAACGGATCCCGATACCAGCCGAGTTTCTGCTTCAGCACCGCCCAGAGAAATGGCGGCTCGTGGATGACATAGCGGTGGAACCGGGCGCGGGGCTCCTTCATCAGCCGGTAGAGCCACTCGAACCCCCATTCGGTGACCCAGACAGGCGGGCGGGCGAAGCCGCCGCTCTCATAGTCGATCGTGCCCCCGAGGGGCAGCCAGAGCCGCACACCGGGCATGCGGTCGCGGTAGCGCATGATGAACTTTTCCTGCCGCCCGCCGCCCAGTCCGACCAGACAGACGCTCGCGCCGCTGTCGTTGACGGCGGCGATCATGCGCTCGATCTCGTCCGGATCGGTCTCGAAATCGAAAGCCGGCGCACAGGTGCCCACGATCATCCGGCGCCCGACCTTGCGATTGATATTGTCGGCCGCCTTCTCGGCGATGCCGGGCTTGCCGCCCATCAGGAAGATGGTGACTGACGGATCCTCGGCGTAACGCATGTAGAATCGCGGGAAATAATCCGACCCCGAGACCCGCTCGCGCACCGGGGTGCCGAGGAACTTGGTTGCGAAATACATGATCTGGCTGTCGCAGGTGATCACGTCGAACCGGTCCAGCAGATCGTGGAACTCGCGGTCGGTCTGCAGCTTCATGATCATGTCGACATGCAGGGTCAGCAACACCCCTTCGCGCAGGTGCTCGACCAAAGCGTCCATGGAGACATCATGCACCCACGCATTGAGCATGGGGACCCGCTTCATCTCGCCCAACCCGGCGGGCTGCGCGACAGCGCCTCCATCCGCCATCACGCCGGCGCTCCCATGTACTTGTCCACCAA
>NZ_JAWLDS010000194.1:0-2551 GCF_041686535.1 Aquicoccus sp.
TTCACTTTTGAAACCAGGCGGCAACTATCCTGACAGAGGGGGCCGTCAATGCTGTCGTGAAAAACACCTTGCGCAGGGGGCGTCCATAGATTCGCTCCTTGGTGGCTGCGATGAACCAGAAATCCTCCATTACGAAAACATCAAATCTGTCCCATGGGTGCTGAGGTTAGACAGAAAGTCATGCACACCACGAGGCGCACGAACCCAAGCAAAAATCCGACCGCGGTGAATAATTGCGGCTAGAGTTCTGACCAATGCAGGTTGGTATAACCCCGAAGCCGCAAAAGGCGCGGTTGATCAGTTTTTCCGCGGCCTGCCACCGTTCGGTAGGGCGCGGCGCGGATGTCCGGCGCGGTTGCGATAGAGGTCGGGACTGACCACTTCGGCCATGGCGCGCGTTTCGAGATCGCGGCCCAGCCACGTCGCGATCTCTTCCGCGGCCTTCTGCGGATCGCGCACGACGCCTGCATAATCGACGTCATGGATCTCGATATTATCCTGCGCAGCCGCCCAGCCGCCGAAAGCGGACATCTCCTTCTGGAACAGCCCGACCAGCATGTCGCGCGCTTCGATGCCCGGATCGCGTCCATCGTTCACCAGCATCTTCTCCTGCGACTTGACCACCTCCACGATGTCACGCCGCATGAGCAGAACCTTGTATTGCACGTCCATCGGCAGGTCATAGACCAGTTTATAGATGACCTTTACCGCCTTGCCCTGGGCGGTCGTCACCCAAGAGCGATCCGCGTCCAATGCCTTCACCGGTTCAAATTCGTAATACCCCATGGGATTGTCGTCATTGGCTTCTCGGAATCCATCGACCACCGGAGCGACGCCGCCCGCTTCGAGCATGCGCATCATCATGGACGTTCCCGAACGCGGCAGGCCCGAGACGACGGTTACGAAATCGGAGGATGGGGTCATTTAATGTACTCAAAATTGGTTGGGGGCAATATTCTGATCCTGACAACCCGTATGAAAACATAAAAGTAGTCTGCGAGCAATATTTATGGTACAATTTAGCTCGGAAACGCAATCTGAGGAAAGAATTATGACCGAAAGATCAGAATCGAGTTTTAAAAATAATGGTATGAACCATGGCGATGTGCCGCAAGGCTTCGGTGGTGGCGGAAAAGCTGGATTTGCCGGACGGGGCGCCAGGGGCTTTGGTGGCCAGGGTGCTGGTGGGCTGGGTGGGCGATTTGGCATGGGGGTCGGTGGTGCAGGTGCCGGACAGGGCTTCAGCGGCCAAGCCGGTAATCAATTCGCCAAGGGCCGCGGCGCGGGTGGTTTCGCGGGGGCACAGATGCCTGGCGCCGGTGCAGGCTTCGGTGCGCAGGCGGGGGCCGGTCCTCAGGGCGGACAGGATGCGCAGAACAATAGTCTCCTGATGCGCATCTTTCTGATGGGTATGATGGCTGGACGACGCCGCGCAGCAGGCGCCGGTCCCATGGCGGGCAACTTCGGCGCAGGTGCTGGCGCAGGTGCTGGCGGTGCGGGCAATGCGATGATCGGACGCTTGGGAGGTGCCGGGGCGCCCGGTGCAGGTGGCGCTATGGGGCACGCCGGGATGCCCGGCCGTTTCGCTGGCGCTGCGCGGCCGGGTACCGGGGCTGGCGCCATGCCGGGCCGCTTCGGTGCCGGGATGGTTTCGCAGGCCGCGACACCGGAAACGCCGCCGCAGGCTAGCGCGCCGTTCAATCCATCGGCCCATTTCGACAATGGCGTCGAGACGGAGAAAAAGGACGGATAACCAAGGCTGCGGGCTCTGCATGTCCAAGGCCGATGCGGGTCATCCGCATCGGCCTATTGCGTTGTGACGCCGCACAGATCCCATAGCGCGGACCGCGATGCCGGGCCGAATGGACGGATCCGCTTTGGTGATGCGGGGAGGAGAAAGAGCATAGACGGACACACATCAACGCATGGAGCTGTCATCGAGGTCCTGCGCGCTGAGTTTGGCGAGCGCCTGTCGACCGGCAGCTCGATCCGCGATCTGCATGGCCGGGACGAGGCCTATTCGACCCCGCACCGTCCCGACGCCATGGACTTCCCCGAGCCAACTGAGGAGGTCAGACAAATAATGGCGCTCTGCCCCGCGCATCGCTGCCCGGTCACGCCCTTCGGCATCGGCTCCTCGCTCGAGGGGCACGTGATCCCGCTTCGGGGCGGAATCTCCATTGATACGAGTCGGATGAACCGGGTGCCGGCGGTGCACGAGGCTGATCCTGACGCGTGGCCCAACCAGCCGTTGTTATGCAGCAGGTCCGTGACCCGGGCCGCGGCATCATCCCAGGCCTCGCCAATATCGTCCTGGCTTTCCCGCAGCGCCGGTTTCCAGCCCGCGAAGGTAACGCCGCGCCCGCCGCGCATGTATTTGCCCGTGGGTTTCGGTAGGCCCACCCCCTCGGGCGGTGCGGCCGGCGGCAAAGCGTCGGCCAGCAGATCTTTGAGCTTTGCGATCACGGACATCTGTGTCACCCATTCAATCGGCCGCCCTGGCGGGTGAACCGCCCGCGCAGCGCGCCGCTGCCGCCGCGTCCTGGGGAGG
>NZ_JAWLDS010000195.1:0-2514 GCF_041686535.1 Aquicoccus sp.
CCCGCGAGCCCCAGCAACAGCCCGCGCACAACCGACGCCGTGCCGAGCGTCACGATCAGCGGTATCATACTGAACTTGTGAATGATGCCCGCGTTCATGAGGCCCAGCAGTCCGCCGATCAGCGAGGCCGCGAGGAACGGCAGGATCACCCCGTCATAGTCGATCGCCACCATCACGCGGACCACCAGATACATCCCGGCCACCGCGAAGGCCGTAAACGACACGTCGATGCCGCCAGAAATCATCACGAGGAGAACGCCGAGCGCCATCAGACCGATCACAACGTTGGATTTCAGCAGGCTGAAGATGTTGGACAACTGCCAGAAGGCGGGGTTTATGAGGCCGATCACGACCATCGCGACCACAAGGATCAGCGCGATGATGGCATCGGCGCTGCCAAACAGTTTCATGCCGTTTGCCTCCGGGTCGTGCTGGCCAGCGCAGCGTCGAGCGCGTCTTCGGTCAGGGTATCGCCGGACAGTTCTCCGGTCAGGCGACCGTCGGCCATCGTCAGCACGCGGTTGCAGTTCGCCGCCAACTCGGGAATGTCGTCCGAGATCATGATCACGGCGAGACCCTTGTCACGTGTCAGACCGTGGATTATCGCGTGGATCTGGTCTTTCGATCCCACGTCGACCCCCACGGTCGGACCATTGAGCATCAAGAGTTTCGCATCGGTCATCAGCCAGCGCCCGATCACGACGCGTTGCTGGTTGCCGCCCGACAGCGTCGAGACCGCGACCTCGGTACCAGGCGCGCTGATCTGCATGTCGGCGAACATGGCTTCGGTCTCGGGGCGGGCCCGCGCGTTGTCGATCCAGAGCCGCGGAGCGTAGCGATCCATCGCCGCCGAGATCGCGTTGTCGCGGATCGAGCGGTCGAGGAACAGGCCTTCGGACAGGCGGTCCTCGGGGACGTAAGCCACGCCAGCGTCGATGGCATCGGATACCGACCTGGGTGCCAATGGCCGACCGTCGATCTCCATCGTGCCGGTCAGATCCCGGCGCAGGCCGAAGATCGCCTTGACCAGCGACTGGCGCCCGGCCCCGATCAGGCCCGAGAGGCCCACGACCTCGCCCGGCATGATGTCGAGCGACCCGCCGTGCACCTTCTCGCCAACACTGACATCCTTCAGCCGCAGGCGCGGGATCGTCCCGGCGGCGACGGCCGGGGCCTCGAAATGGCCGGTGTTCAGGTTGCGCCCGGTCATGGCATGGGTGATCTTGCGCTCGTCGAATTCGGATATAGGGCCTTCACGACCTTCTTGCCGTTGCGAAAGACCGTCAGCGCCTCGCTTATCTCGAGCATCTCGCGCATCTTGTGGCTAACGAAGAGCACAGCGATACCATGCGCCTGCAGGTCTCGCACGATGCGGAACATACGCTCGACCTCGCGCCCCGTGAGCGCGGTGGTCGGCTCGTCCATGATGATCAGCCGCGCGTCGGCAAGCACCGCACGGGCGATGGCGACGACCTGCCGGCGACGGGCAGCGTCTCGATATTGGCGTCGAGATCGAACGCGACGTCCAGCCGCCCCAGCACCTCGCGGGCCATCCTGCGGCCCCGGCGCCAGTCCACGATGCGGCTCTTCTCGCGCAGATAGGTATTGAGAAACAGGTTCTCGACAACGCTCAGGGTCGGGAACAGGGACAGGTCTGTTCCCGTGGCGGGTCGGTCGAACGGATGCGACGCGGGAAATGCCACGAACGGCCCGATGCCGATTGTCTGACGTCAGCGCCCGCAAGACCGTCAAGCGCCTGGCTTGAGTTGAAAAAAGATTCCAGTTTTTCGCTTTATCGACCACTGGCATCTACGGATCGAATGATCGGGACGCTTTGCTATCCGATAACACATCCGGAAAGTGTGCCGGTGATGGGATAACAGGACACCTTTGGCATATGGGCATATGCACCGGCGGGGTTGCGAAGAGACGATTCTCCGCAATCCCCGATAACCGCAATGCCGCCGGTGCACTGTCGGCCCTTCAGGAGATCAACATGAAATTCATCTATCCGCTCATCGCGTCAACCGCCCTACTCTCGGCTTGCGCACAAGGTGCCGCGATCGACAGCGATGCGGAGCGCGGCATAGTCGGGGCGGCTGTCGGATATGGCGCGGCGAAAGCCATCGATGGAGACGGCGGCCGCGGTGCCATCATCGGCGGACTCGCCGGTGTGTTCTGCGATGATGTCGGCGTTTGCAGTCGACCGCGGTACTGAGTGCGTTCGCAAAAAGCTGAAGGGTGCGGACCAGGTTCGCGTCCTTGCTCAAGGGCCGTACCTGCCGATCCATAGCGCTCACCCGGTCCGATTTCTCATAGACCGCTTACGGCGCGCAGCCGCCGGTCGAAGATCGAAGTGGTCTGGTTGCTCCGCCGCCTGAAGCCCGACACCAAGACGATCGCGGATTTCCGACGCACCAAGCGGTCGGCGATCCGCCAGGTGTTCCGGGACTTCATGGTGTTGTCCCGGGAGCGCAATTTCAACAGGGCGAGGCTGACCAAGGCGATGGCGGA